>NZ_JBLZFX010000060.1:0-35153 GCF_050753345.1 Alkalinema pantanalense CENA528
TGTACACTTTGCCCATACGATATTCCTACAAGAGTGGATTTCAGAACCAATCAGATCCTAAATCCATTCTCGCTCAAACTCACAAAATTAATCCTGACACTCCACTAGAGGTTAGTCCATTGAAAATTTCACATTTCGTTATCTAATCTTAGCGCTGTTCCTAGGTCGATCGTCACCATCCCTATGATCAACAAAAAATCTCTCATTTTTATGGGAAATCTTCATGTTTCTTTTTGTATCCTCACAAGTTCCTCAAATTGTTTTCCTACCCTATAAGTGAAGCTTCAATCAGGCATTGATTAACCTGGTTTTAACTTCACTCTCAATCCATCGTCTACAGGGAGGAAACTGTATGTCGTCTCTTATTCGTTGGCAACCTCTGAGAGAAATCCAAGCCCTGCGGCAACAAGTGGATCATCTCTTTGATACGTTGGTTCATGGTGAGCCCTTGACGGATCTGCTGCCGAAGGTGGGAGATATGACCTGGACTCCCGCGATCGAATTGCAAGAAACGGAGACGGCCATTCTTTTGAAAGCAGAAGTGCCAGGAATCCCCGTTGAAGAATTGAACGTGGAAGTCGGAGAAAATAGGGTTACCATCTCCGGCGAACATCGTGAGGAGTCTAAAACCGAAGAGAAAGGAATGGTGCGGTCTGAACTGCGCTATGGCAAGTTCTATCGCATGGTGCCATTGCCCGCTGCCGTTCAGAATGAAGCCGTGAAGGCAGAATTCAAAGATGGCATGTTGATGTTGACGATGCCGAAGGTTGAAACAGCCCGTCGCAATGTCGTCAAAGTTGATTTAGGACTGCAAGAAAAAATGCGAGAAGCCGTTACCGAAGATCGCCTCAAAGCAGAACAGCGGGCGGAAACGGTGCATAGTCGGGCGGCAGAAGCCATGGCTCAGCCCGAGGGGGGGCAGATTGCCGAAGAAGCACGGGAAGCGGTAGTCGGCGATCGACAAAAGGAAACGCACCTAGAAGAAACGACCCACCGTCGCGCTGCCGATAGCATTGGGGCTCCAGTTTAATTCTGAGGAGATGACGGTGCCGGGATAACCGTTCACTTCAGGGTGTGATGAATTTAGAGTGTGAGGAGATCTTCGATCGGTGAGGAAAGATTGTAAAAGCAGGTCAGTTCGGGGAGAAGGAGGGCAAGATGAGACTCCAGCAACCATCACCTAGTCAAAAACCATTTTTGGTGCGGGATAGCTTTTTCAATTCTACCCTCCTACTCCTCTTGGCCTTAGGAGCAACGTGGTGGCTCGGCACGCTGTTGACCTTACCATCGAGCCTGCAAACCGACCCCCTTCCCCAAGAACTGGCGCTACCACACCCAACGCTGATCAGCGTGCCCAAAGCCTATTGGCTAAGAGGGCAGGGCGATCGTCTGGAGCTAGTAGCGCAAACGGTTGCGATTTCACCCAGGGCATCCACCGCACAACAGTTAACGGAAAGTCTGCAACAGGTTCTACGATCGCCCCCCAATGCCGGAGTCAGCACAACGATTCCTCCTGGAACCCGCCTCTTGGCCCTGACGATAGAACCCAATGGCATCCACGTTAATCTCTCCCGTGAGTTTGCCCAAGGGGGCGGCAGCAGCAGTTTGATTCATCGGGTGGCGCAGGTACTCTACACCGTCACCAGCATTGACCCCCAGGCAAAGGTATATCTGGCTGTGGAAGGTCAGGTACTGGATGAGGCCCATCCCTTGGGCGGCGAAGGCTTAGTACTAGATGCCCCATTGACTCGGCAGCAATTTGTTCACGAATTTTCACTGCAATAGGTTTTGAATAGGGGGTGGTAGTGTCTATGTTCATTTGGAAACAATTATCGGCTGTGCAGCGTTCCCTCTGGTGGCAATATCTCTGCCAACCGCTGTTTAGTTCAACGGCAAGCGTGGTATGGCATCCCCAGCGGTTTATGGAAGCACGACGATTACAGTTTCTAGAGCGGTGTTGGGAGTATCAAATTACCCAACATTTAGAAAGTTGTTGGCAGCAATCCATGACCTCTGGTCGATCGTAGGAGAAGCTTTAACTTTCAGCGCAATAGGGTCAGGATAATTTTCAGTTTGTTTGAGGAGGTTTTTGTATGACTAGGACATTCCGAAAAGTGATGGTGGTTAGCAAACGTAATGGCCAGAAATTAGTACGCTTCGTTGGTAAAGCAGTAACCCGGATTTTTGGGCCGAGTGATGATGATTACCCAGCAACAGGAGTCCAGCCCTTTTCTGGAGAGTCAGCCAAAGGTCATTCATAATGCACGAAATGAGGGCGATCGGGTTGGCATTAGTGCTGATACCTAACCGTTGGACGATGGATAACTTCCGTGGGTTTCCCCTGAACCTCTTGTAGGTGGGGGAAATTTCTCACTGCCAGTCAAGTTGCCAGTCAAGTTGCCAGTCAAGTGGATGGCTGGAGCTGCTAGGGGAACAGTGCATAAATAAAATCCCAATTGGGTAGGGGTAGGAGAGTAAAAGGGTAGGAGGGTAGGGGAATGAAGAGGGGATATTATTTCTTTGCAAATCCCTCGGTGTGAGGTTTGGCTTAACGGGTTAACGCTAGGTTAGACGGTAGGTTAGACGGTAATTTGGATGGCAAGTTCGACCGCAGAGGTAATCAGTGAGAATTTGGATTGTGTCTTGCAAGTGATGCTTAGATTGTAAGGAGGGTGTAGATGATCAGTAGCGTGGGGATGACGGATTGAGTGCGCGATCGTGATTGATTGGAAAATCATTGTAATCATGGGAAGGAGGTGGCTCTATGACAAAGACACTAGTTAATTTAACAACACCTGTGGTACTGGCTGAAATTGAGGAAGTTCTTTCAAACTATCCAGATTATCCCTATCACAAGGTATTTGCAAATCCTGACATGCGCCAAGAATTGGTGGCCTATGTGCTCACACGGGTACAGAGTATTTATTCAACCTGCGATGCCGATCAGTCAGAGGAACAACAAAGCTTTACCAACGGGCGGATCTGCTCGGTTCAAGCCGAAGAATCCATTCCAATGCTGATCCATGAAGGGATTCTGGAATTGCTGAAAGAATTTAGCGATCCCGCCCAAATTCCAGAAGAATGTGATGCAGGCTTAGCACCATCCCACTGGTTTGGCTAGGGATGAAAAGTTGAGGAACCGTTACTAGGGGGGGAATGGATTACCCGATCGTATCGGCACCCCCAGCATCCCGCATCCTTGAGCTAGCTAAAATTCTTAGCTAGCTTATTTTTATGTCCAACCATCAATAACTCATCCCATCAGCCCCAAAGACTGACCGAGATTGTTGCGGTCGTTACGTTATCTGATGAATTATTAATGCTACCTGTATTAGTAGCCAAGTCAAGGATTGTAGGGCGTATAGTATTTCTCTAGAGAACGTCTCTACGACATCTTCACTATTGGGTTTGTATTAAGGAATATATCACCCATGCCGTTTCATCCTCCAGTTTGGACTATTACCCCAGATGAGGTCTATCAAGTTTCCCAGAGTTCCCCCCGGGGTCTGACAGAAACCGAAGCGATCGCCCGCCTGCAACAGTATGGATTTAACGAATTACCCGAACCCGCTCAGCGTCCCCTCATCCTACGATTTACCGACCAACTGACCCACTTTATGGCGTTGTTGTTGTGGGTGGGTGGCATTTTAGCCTTTGTGTCGGGAACGCCGGAACTGGGCTGGGCGATTTGGGCTGTTATTTGGATTAATGCCCTGTTTAGTTTTTGGCAGGAGTTTCAAGCGGAGAAAGCCCTATCAGCCCTGAAGCAAGTGCTACCCGCCCAAGTGAAAGTCTATCGAGATGGCCTGTTGAGAATCATCTCCGCCCGAGAATTAGTGCCGGGGGATGTTATGCAGTTGGAGGAGGGCGATCGCATTTCCGCCGATGCCCGGTTGGTAGACGCCCAGGCCCTCTACATGGACATGTCCGTCCTCACGGGGGAATCCATGCCTGTACCGCGAAACATGCAGCCCGTGGCCGCCGAAAAAATGCGAGCGTCGGATGCACCGAACTTAGTCTTTGCGGGGGCAACCGTGGCTTCAGGACGGGGCTTGGGCGTCGTCTATGCCACCGGAACCCATACCGAATTTGGCCAGGTAGCGCACCTTACTGCCAACATCAAACGGGAACCCAGCACCCTGGAAGTACAGATCACCCAGGTGGTGCATGTAATTACCACGATCGCGCTCAGTATGGGCGTGATTGTTTTTTTGCTGACCAAATGGTTAGTGGGCATGGACTTAAAGGAAAGTTTTGTCTTTGCGATCGGGATTATTGTTGCCTTTGTGCCGGAGGGATTGCTGCCCACCGTTAGTTTAGCACTGGCGATCGGGGTACAGCGCATGGCGAAAAAGAATGCTTTGGTGCGGCGCTTATCGGCAGTGGAAACGCTGAGTGCAACAACGATGATTTGTACGGATAAAACAGGAACCTTAACGAAAAATGAAATGACGGTGCGCCATCTTTGGATGCTGCGGAGCAATGGGCCGGGGGAAATTGAAGTAACGGGATCGGGATATGATCCAACAACCGGACAGGTCGTGATTGAAGATGGGCGTGTACGATCGCAGGTCATGCAGCTCGTTGCGGGATCAGCCCTCTGTTGTAACGCCCAGGTGCGCTGTCAGCCCGGTTCTAGCCAGTGGCAAGCCGTGGGCGACCCCACAGAAGCGGCGCTGGTAACCTTGGGGCGCAAGGCGGTGTTGGATTTAGAGCAGTTGCAACAGACCCTCCCACGACGGCGGGAAGTTCCCTTTGATTCTGTGCGGCGGATGATGACGGTGTTGTTAGATGTAACCCAGGATGAAACGCTCTGGCGATCGGCGGGTACGCATTTAGCCATCACGAAAGGAGCCCCGTTGGATGTGTTGCAGCATTCCCATCAAGTGCTGCGGGACAATCACGGCGAACTCTTGACACCAGAGATTCAAGCACAAATTATGGCAGAAAACGATCGTCTTGCCAGTCGGGGCTATCGGGTGTTAGGGGTCGCGATTCGGGAAGGGGATCAAAGTTTGGAAACCTGTGCGCCGGAAGATCTAGAACAGCAATTGACCTTTCTGGGGTTAGTTGCTATGTTTGACCCGCCCCGCCCGGAAGTAGCCGACGCGATCGCCCAATGTCGCCAAGCGGGCATTCAAGTAACCATGGTAACGGGGGATTATGGCCTGACTGCAGAGGCGATTGCCCGTCGGATCGGCTTGATAGATGGCAAGCAGCGAGTCATTACGGGAGAGCAGTTAAATCACCTATCTAATGCTCAATTGAAACAGATTTTACATCGCTGGACAGAAGGGTTGGTCTTCGCTCGGATGGCACCGGAACAAAAGCTACGGTTAGTCCAAACCTACAAAGAATTAGGTCATATCGTAGCTGTGACAGGAGATGGGGTGAATGATGCTCCGGCGTTACGATCGGCCCACATTGGGATTGCCATGGGAATGAATGGGACGGATGTCGCGCGGGAAGCAGCGGATATTGTGCTAGTGGATGATAATTTTGCCACGATCGTCAGCGCGATCGAACAGGGTCGATCGGTCTATCAGAATATTCGTAAATTCATGACCTATATTCTGTCGTCCAATGCAGCGGAGTTTTTACCCTTCCTCGCCATGGTTCTATTCAAAATCCCGCCTGCTTTAGTGATTTTGCAAATCCTGGCCATTGATTTAGGTACCGATATGCTTCCCGCGCTGGCCTTAGGCGCAGAAAAACCAGAGGTGGGCACCATGCAACAGCCCCCCCGCAATAAGCAGAAACCCCTGTTAGATAAATCCCTGATGCTGCGGGCCTATTGTTTTCTGGGTCTGATTGAAGGTTTGCTCGGAATGACCGGCTTTTTTCTGGTCTGGTTGGCCCATGGCTATGGCTTAAGCGAGTTGCAGGCCGCAACCCCCAGCATTTTAGCCCGATCGGCAGATGCTTCCGTTCTCGCGATCTATCACCAAGCCACGACGTTAATGTTAGCGGCGATCGTTGCGGGCCAGGATGGGAACGTGTTCGCCTGTCGATCGGAACGGATTTCCATTTTCCGATTAGGCTTTTTTAGCAATCCATTAATTTGGATCGGCATTGTGGTCGAATGGATCATTATTTTATCGGTCATCTACTTCACACCCTTTCAAACCATTTTCTCAACCAATCCTTTTCAATCCCATTACTGGTTCTTACTGCTACTGTGTCCGGTAATAATTTTATTGGCAGATGAGGTGCGCAAGGTAGTCAATCGGCGGCGTTCTCATCGATCATCCCTGTCATTGAAAAAAATCCTATGATTTACCTACCGGTTATTGGACTTTTGTTCATCCTATTGCTATTGCTGTTACCCATTCTGTGGTTTACCGTCACCCTGGAGGTCGTACAGATTGCAGCGGTGAAGTTGGGATTTTCGCCGATGGTGGGTGGGTTGATGTTGGTACTGGTCATTCTGGGCAGTGCAATTAATATCCCCCTCTACAAAACAGAATCCCAGGTGGATTTACTCGACGATTGGATCTTTTTCCATCAGAAACAGTATTGGGGAATTCCCTTTCACCGCGTACCTCAGATGACGATCGTGGCCTTGAATGTCGGTGGCTGTGTTTTGCCCAGTTTGTTGGCGCTCTATCAATTCCATCAAGCTCCGGCTGTGCCGATTTTATTGGTCACTGCGATCGTCACGATCGTCAGCTACTATGCAGCGCACATTGTACCGGGCATTGGCATTCAAATGAATCCTTTGCTGGCTCCAATTACAGCGGCATTGACGGCCATCGCCCTAAGACAACCCCATACTCCCGCGATCGCCTTTGCAGGGGGTATTTTAGGCGTTTTGATTGGGGCAGATTTACTCCATCTCAAGGACATCGAAAGCATGAGTTCGGGCATTTTAAGTATTGGGGGAGCAGGCGTCTTTGATGGCATTCTTCTCTGTGGTCTGTTCTCTGTTCTCTTAGCCTAGATGGAGCTTGATTCAATTCCGTTTACGGCTAGGCAGGATCAGCACAAAGGCGGTTTGGCCAGGAATGGCTTTCTCTAGTTGCAGATCGCCGCCGTGGGCACGGGCAATTTCCCGCGCGAGACTGAGTCCTAGGCCCGTCCCTTCAATTTTGCGGGTACGGGCGGGATCTCCCCGGTGGAAGCGATCGAAAATACGTTGGCGATCGTGGTCAGGAAGATCCCTAGAAGCATTGCGGACGGTGACGTTAATGTGGCTGCCCCGAGCTTGCGCCTGAATGTCGATCCAACCGTTGGGCAGATTGTACTTCATCGCGTTACTAAAGAGATTTTGTAACACCTGGGTCAGTAAATCCCGATCGCCCCAGACGGTTAACGATGGCGCGATCGTGGTTTTAATCTGTAACTCTGGAGCTAGTAAATCAAAATCCTCCAGCATTTCCAATAATGTAGCGGATAGATTCACTTCGGTATTAAACAATCGCATCTGTCCTGCATCCGCCAGCGATAACAAGAGTAACTTACGCACGATACTACTCAGGCGACGGACTTCATCTAATAAATTGCCTAGCTGCTGTTGTAGAGGCGATCCCGTTTCTGCCTGTTGAATCGCTTGTTCTAATTCACCTTGTAAGATCGTTAGCGGCGTTTTCAATTCGTGGGCCGCATCAGCGCTGAACCGGGAAGCTTGCTTAAAGCTATGCTCTAGCCGTTCCAGCATTTGATTAAACACTTGAATCAGTTGGACAAATTCCCGATCGAGGGCGCGATCGGACACCCGTTGATCTAACCCTTTACTGGAGACCTTTTGGATCACACTGGTTAGTTGCTGAATGGGATGTAGGGCTTGGGCGGCCAGAAACCAAGCTCCCCCGGCAACTAAGAGCAAAACGGCGGGAATGGCAATCACAAAAATATTACGAATCACCGTCATTTCCTGATCGATGCTTTGCAAGCTCACCGCGATCGCGATTTGCGTTTGGGGAAAACTAGCGGCACCGATGCGCCAAGCCCCTTGGGGACTGTAGCGAATGGCGATCGGTGGGGGTTCGGGCGGCGGACGATCGGGCTGAAACTCTGGGCGCATCCCTGGACGGGCATTATTGGGAGGTAACAGATTCCCATTGACTGGAGACAACGGTAGCCGGGGCGAATTGACGGGATTGCGGTTAGGCACAGGCCGAGGCGGAAAGGATCTGAATTGTGCGAGCTGCGGGGCCCAGTCCGGAGATTGATACATCACGGTTCCTGCCCCATCCCGCACCAACAAGCCAACTTGGGTATTGGCGCTCACCCCCAATTCCCGATGGAGAAAGGCTTCTACGCTTTGCCAACGGTTTTCCGATCGGGGCATTCCCGCCCGTTTCAGTGCATTGGTTAAATTACTATCCAAACGACTGACTTTTGCATCATAAATCAGCTTCCAGGACAATCCTGCAAAACCAACTAGGGTGAGACCCGCTAGGAGCGTCGAAAACAGCGTTAGCCGCAGTTGAAAGGAGCGCAATTTCATCATTATCCTGCTGCTGGCCCTACTGCTGGCCCATCGGGTTGGCGAAACCGATAGCCCACGCCCCGTACGCTTTCTAACCAGCCGGAACCCCCGATCGGATCAATCTTTTTACGAATCCGTTGAATGCAAACATCCACAACATTGGTATTGGGATTAAAGTCATAACCCCACACATGTTCCAAAATCTGTGTCCGAGTCAGCACCCGTCCCGGAGATCGCATCAGATATTCCAATAAATTAAATTCGCGACTCGTCATTTCCACAATGTGTTGATTGCAAGTGACTTCGCGGGTAATGCGATCGAGCTTGAGCGGCCCCACAGAGAGTAGATTTTGTCGATCGCCATGGCTACGACGCACCACCGCATGGATACGCGCCACTAACTCTTCCACAAAAAAAGGTTTCGCAATATAATCATCGGCTCCCAAATTCAACCCTTCCAAGCGATCGTCCAACTCATTCCGAGCCGTTAACAGAATCACGGGAACGTTGCGACCCGATCGCCGCAGACTTTTCAGAATGGCCAACCCATCCTTTCCCGGCACCATAATGTCCAGTAAAATCACATCATACTCATTCTCCAACGCCCGAAAATTTCCATCATCCCCGTTATCGCAATAGTCCACGACGAAGCCCTGTTCCTTAAGGCCCGCTTGCACAAAATCAGCAATTCTAGCTTCGTCTTCAATAAAGAGGATGTTCACGGTGGCTGATCGATCGAGAAGTTTCAGCAAAAATTGTTACACCAAATTGATCGATCAATGCAACAGATTCGATCCCTCCTAGCCCCCTCTTAATCAGAAATTCAGTCAAACCGTTTCAAAGTCCCCCTTAATCAGGGGCATTTAGGGGGATCGTTATCTGTTGCGATCACAAATCAATCTAGTATTAGTTCCCATTGTACGCAGTTTCCCAGATTCAAAAATTACAAAACTGTAATTTATAGCCCGTAGGAATTGTTATTTTGATGGGGCTTAATCAGAGTAGAGCAACGGAAGCGAGGCCAATCCTTGCAGTTCCCAAGCCGTTTTACTGAACTTTCTCAATCTTTTAGACATTGTAGGACATTGGATATGCGTAAATCTCAACGTTTGGCTTTGGTCGTGATTCCCGTGTTGTTGGGGGCTGTGGGCTGTGTCAGCTTTGCTTCCAGCAGTTTGGCGCGGCCTTCTAACGGCAATTCTGCCAACGGTAATGCGATCGCGCAAAATCAAAATTCCGGCCAACCGGGCAATCCTTCCCAGGGCCAGCGGCGACACCCCCCTCGCATTGACTTTGCAGCGGCAGCCGCCAAGCTGGGCATTACTGAAGCACAACTGAAGGCCGCTCTAGGGGTTCCCGCCAATCCGCCCGGAGGGAATGGTCAAGGCAACGGGCAAGGCAACGGGCAACCCAATGGCCAGAATGGGCCGATGGCGCAGAATGGGCAAGGCAACAAACGGCCTCCCAAGTTAGACATCAAGGGTGCAGCCGCGAAGTTGGGAATTTCGGAACAGAAGTTAGTGAATGCCCTGGGATTGCCGCCCCACCCGCCCAAACCTGACCTGAAGGCTGCCGCTGCCAAGTTAGGGGTCACGGAAGCGCAACTGAAAGCCGCTTTGGGCGTTCCCGCCAATCCCCCCAGCGAACAGTCCAATGGTCAACCTGGACAACGTCCCCCCCGTCCTAACCTGAAGGCCGCTGCCGCCAAATTAGGCGTTACGGAGCAGCAGTTGATTGACGCCTTAGGAATTCCGCCTCGTCCCCCGGAAGGTCAAGGCCCCAATCAGGGGATGCCCTCTGCACCTGGGCAAGCTTCTTAAGTTGAGATAGTCGATTAGGGTGCTCATTGTTTGACTGATAAATCTTGGAATCCGTAAAACTATTAGGAAAACCATGGCGTTCTTAAAGGTTTGTCAGTTGAATGGAGACGACCTGCCAGCCTGCGATCGTGAGCTAGATGTCCCGATCGCCTCGCATCACCCTTATTTCCCAATCCCCAATCACTCAAATGATTGCTTCCCTGTCGCTAGTCGTGTTTTTCCTGAAATTAATTGGGAATTCATCCTGTGCTTTCCTGTATGCCCCCGAGCTGGTTGTGCCAGCATGAGTGATCTACATCATCAGACGATCGACCATGAAACCAAATCACTGGATTTTCAAGCAACGCTTCAGCCGTCGCCAAGCCCTCGCGATCGGGCGATCGGTCAGTACGATGTTTCTCGTAGGCTGTGTGGCGAACCGTGCCGAGTCCCGCCCTTCCCAGTCAAAAGCCGTGCCCCTGGCTTCTAGTAATTTCACTCGGGGCCTACCGGGTTGTATTGCGCGCCCCACCCAAACGGAAGGCCCCTACTTTGTCGATGAAAAACTTCAACGATCGGACATTCGGATCAATACCGCTGACCAAGCCGTTAGTGCAGGAATTCCCCTAGCGTTGCAATTTCGAGTTTCGCAAATCAGCACCGATCGCTGCCAACCAATCGTCGGTGCCATGGTCGATATTTGGCATTGCGATGCCAACGGCGTTTACTCTGACGTTCAGGATCGCAGCTTTAATACGATCGGGCAAAACTTCCTCCGGGGCTATCAACTTACGAACGATGAAGGTATTACGCAATTCGTTACGATCTATCCCGGCTGGTATTCTGGAAGAACGGTTCACATCCATTTTAAAATTCGCCTCACCAACAGCTCCGGGCAGAATTATGAATTCACCTCCCAACTGTATTTTGATGATGCCGTGACCGATCGCGTCTATGCCCAATTGCCCTATCACAGCCAAGGCGAACGCACCACCCGGAATGCCAATGACGGAATTTACCGTAATGGCGGTGATCAACTGTTACTCAGCCTCAATCCAGTAGGCCCAGGATACACCGCCATTTTCGAGATCGGCTTGCAACTGGAGGGCTGACTGCAAAAAGATAGACCAGCACAAGTCATGACAGCCTTAACTGCTCTCCAAGAGTCATCTGTCTAGAGCCAGCAATTTCTATTTAACCCACCAAGGGATTTGCTAAAAAATAACATCCCCTACCCTCCTACCCCCCTACCCTCCCACCCATCCACTTGGGATTTAATTTATCCACCGTTCCCTAACGGCTCTCCGGTGACGGTTCCAGCCGAATGAGTCGTCCATTAGCTGCATCGGTTAGCACATACAGCCAGCCATCCGGCCCCTGGCGCACATCCCGCACCCGCTGACCAACGGTAATTTGCTGTTGATTCACTACAGTGCCCCGATCGTCCACTTGAATGCGGCGAATGTCTTGGGAGACTAATCCCCCCGCGAATAAATGACCTTGCCAAGCGGGCACCCGATCGCTGCGATAGACCGTCAGTCCAGAAGGCGCGATCGCTGGAGTCCAGACCAATTTGGGATCAACCAGACCCGGACGCGATCGCTCGGAGGAAATTTCCCCACCCGCATATTCGCGACTGTAGGTGACCAAGGGCCAACCGTAATTCTGTCCTGATTCAATCCGGTTCAGTTCATCGCCTCCCCGCGCCCCATGTTCCGTCGCCCACACTTGCCCGGTCTTGGCATCGATCGCGAGCCCTTGAATATTCCGGTGACCGTAGCTCCAAATCGCAGCATCCACCGTCTTTTTTCCAACAAAGGGATTATCCTGGGGCGCAGATCCATCATCCTTCAGGCGCACAATTTTGCCTAACCGACTTTGTAAATTCTGCGCTTGTTGCCGGATCAATGCGCCATCCAGGGACACGGGAGGATTACCGCCATCCCCGATCGCTAACAGAAAGGTGTTATCTGGTAGCCAAACCATGCGCGAGCCAAAATGTTGGCCGTCGGATTTCGTCCGCGAGACTTCAAAAATGACGCGCAAATCTTTTAACGCTTTGCCATCAAAAGTCGCTCTGGCTAAGCGGGTGCGATTGGCTTCCGGGGTGCCATGGGAATAGGTCAGGTAAATCCAGCGATTCTGCGCAAACTGCGGATGGAGCGAAATATCCAATAGGCCCGCTTGCCCGACGGTTAAAACTTCTGGCACCCCAGCGATCGGGGTTGGGTCTAGTTGACCGTTTTTCACCAGACGCAGTCGCCCTGCCTTTTCCGTAATCAGCATCCCGCCATCGGGTAGCCAAGCTAGACTCCAAGGCCGTTCTAGCCCTTCCACGATCGTCGTTTGCCGAATGCTTGGTGTGATGTTAACCGGAGGATTAGCATCTACGGCACTTTGGGACTGGGCACTTTGGGACTGGGCACTTTGGGACTGGGCACTTTGGGACTGGGCAGGCGCATTCGATGGAGAACTTAAACCAGGATCGGGCAGCGATCGAGCTTTCTCATCGGACGTCCACAGACAACCCGTGAGCAACAAGCCCAAACTCGCGCCCAGCAGACTATTGATCGAATGTTTACTTTCAGTCAGTTTACTTTCAGCCAGTTTGCTCTTAGCCAGTTTATTCCCAGCCAGTTTATTCCCAGCCAGTTTGCTCCAAATCACCATGGGAATCCACCATTTGTTCTAGGGTTCCTTGGCCATTATAAAAGGTCAATCATTTCCCTGTGAAAAAGAGAATAGCAGCCGTCATGAAGGAGGTAATCTAAGAGCCGTTCTCCACCAATCCCTAGGGATTCACAGACTGTCGTAATTGGTGCAGTGCATTCAGCAAATCATGGGCTGTAAAGGGTTTTGCCAGGAACGATCGTACATTGGCAGTCCGAGCATGGGCGATCGCTTCATTGGCAGCCAAGCCACTCATTGTAATAATTTTCACATTGGGATTAATTTTAACAAGCGTTCGAATAACTGTTGGTGCATCCAACAATGGCATCATAATGTCTAGCAAAACTGCAAAGATTTCAGATTTCCTTTCTGCATATACTGCGATCGCATCTACACCATCATTAGCAACTATGACTTGGTAATTATAGGCTTCTAACGAAGCTTTTGTAATTTCTCGAATCGCAGCTTCATCATCGGCCACCAAAATCCATTCCCCATTGCCCATTAACGGTTCTAGATTGGGCATTTCCAAAGCTTCCGCCCCTTCGGTCGCAGCAGGTAAATACACCGTAAAGCAACTCCCCTGGCCCACATCGCTGTAGACATTAACAAATCCCCCGTGACTTTTAATAATTCCGATCGCGGTGGAAAGCCCCAGACCCGTGCCTTTGCCCATTTCTTTGGTCGTAAAAAACGGTTCAAAAATCCGATCGAGCAATTCCGGCGCAATGCCTATCCCCGTGTCGGTTACCGCAATCGCCACGTAGGCCCCCACGATCGCATCTAAATGCATCCGCGCATAACTTTCATCCACCATAACATTCTCTGCGCTGAGGGTTAATGTGCCCCCTTCAGGCATGGCATCGCGGGCATTGACTGTTAAATTCATCAACACCTGATGCAATTGCGTACTGTCCGCCATCACCGCCCACAGATCAGCATTGGCGCTTTCCAAGCGGATATCGATCGACTTTGGAAATGTTTGTTTCGCAATCCGGGCTACTTCATTCAGTAGCGGCGCGATTTGCAAGCGCGATCGTTGACTTTCCCCCCCGCGAGCAAAGGAGAGAATTTGCGCCACTAGGTCACTGCCGCGCTGGGCACTCTCTCGCAAAATCGTGAGTAATCGCTGACTGGGTTCATCCAGATCCCGTAACCGCAAAGGCAATAGCTGACTCACCGCCAAAACCGGAGTGAGAATATTATTCAAATCGTGGGCAATGCCACTGGCTAAGGTTCCTAAGCTTTCGAGCCGCTGCGCCCGTAAAAATTGCGCTTCCAACAGTTTGCGTTCGGTAATGTCCGTATCCACCGTTAAAATAAATCGTGGACTGCCCGTTTCGGTACGCACCAAGGTCCAATGACTCTCAACGACTAAATCTTCCCCCAACTTATTACATTTATGCAACTCACCTTGCCAAGCGCCTTGGTGCAGGGTTACTTCAAAGGCAGCCTCTAACGGCGAAGGATCTCGATACAGCAGATGATTGGCATTTTTCCCGATCGCTTCCGCCTGAGACCAGCCATACACCCGTTCCGCGCCCTTATTCCAGTAAAGAATCCTGGCATCTAAGTCCCGTACAAAAATCGCATCGTTAGCAATATCTAAGAGCGCAGCCTGTTCGCGAATTTTTTGTTCGGCTTGCTGTCGATCGTTAATTTCCTGTTGCAATCGCAGGTTCATTTCCGTTAACGCAGCCGTCCGTTCGGCCACCCGTTGTTCCAGATCTGACTGCATTTGCAGTAAAACGGATTCCGTTGCGCGCCGCTGGGCAACTTCCACTTCGAGTTGCTGGTTCGTCTGTTGCAATTGTTGGGTTTTGTGCTGGATTTCCTGCTGCAATAAATGAATCGTTATCCCCATTTCCGCTGCATCAAACATTGCTAGCAGGCTGCTTTGGGTCACCAGTCCTAATAACTCGCCCCGATCGCCCGTTACCACCAATCGACGCACCCGATACCGCTGCATTTCCTGCTGCACCTGCCAAAGGGAATCCTCCGGATGTAGGCAAAGCAATGGGGTACTCATCACTGCCTGAGCGGGCGTTGTTACAAAATCCAGTTCTAAGCGATGGAACTGCACCATATCCCGTTCGGTAACGATTCCCACAGGTTGGAGAACGCTTGTGCAGGTTGGTTCAAGGGCACGATCGCCCATTCGATCGCCCGTTCGATCGAGTGCTAAATCCGAGTCTTCCGTTGCGATCACAATGCAACTAATGCCATGGGTGGCCATTAACTGAGCCACTTGCAGCAAAGATGCCTCCGGCTGGGCATAGATTACAGACCGCGTCATCACTTCCGACACCTGACGCACCCGCAACATATTTTCTGGACGCAGCGCTTGGCGCACATGATCCAAAGTGACCAAGCCCACCGGAACACCTGTCTCCTCCACGATCGGCAGGTAGCGCACTTGGTGCTCGCGCATGTAATTCAGCACCTCAAACGTATTAGTCAACACCGATGGGGACAATGTGATGCAATCTGGGGTAATGACCTCTGCTAGGGTCAGGCCCGCGATCGCCCGTTCCGATGCCACAAGCTTGACCACATCCTGTTCCGTAAACAGGCCCACGAAACGATCGCCCTCAACCACTAAGGCACAGCCCTGCGATCGTGCCGCCGGAGTTGCCACCGGATCGATATCTTGATGGGGGATCGCGGCCTGAACCTCATCACTGGCGGATTGGCCCTGCACAATGAAGGCGATCGCGGCCTGCACTGACGTTTGGGAACGAATCCGCAGGGGATTGGGATCCACAATGTGGGATAGGGGAGGGGGAGAGGTCACAGGGAAAGAAAAAACCATACCAGATCAGGGTGGGTAAATACCTGTTTGTCGAAATACCTTGCTGAAATACCTTGTCGAAATACCTTGTCGAAATACCTTGTCGAAATACCTTGTCGAAATCCCTGTTTGTCGAAATCCCTTGTCACAATCCCTTGTCACAATCCCTTGTCACAATCCCTTGTCGAATGGTACACCGAACCCGTGGTATACCCAACCCATGGCACACCGAACCCATGACATACCGAATATTCACCCCCTATCTTACACAGTTCTCTCCAAAAGTTTGGGTGCAAACAAGTTCTCTATGGGACGATCGTGAAGGGTAATCCAGGTTTTTCTTTAAAATCAAGAATTTTACCAAGTGTTAAGCTAGCCGTACAAGAGCCCGATCATCCTGTGAACCCATTGTTTTGCGAATGAGCTTGTTTTGCGAATGAGTTTAACCCAACTATTCAATCTCCCTACCTGGTTACCGTCCCAACGGTTTTGTCGTCAATCTACAGCCATTATCGATCAACCCACTCCGCGCATCTTTGATCCAGAAGCTGTAGGAGAATCGGAGCCGTCCCCCCCTGCGGCCCTCCACCAGGATTCAACCAGCTCAACGGTTATTGGGGAATCGTCAGCGTTCACAGGATCTTCGCTGCGCATCCTCAACTGGAATATTGCCAAAAACAACCATGATTTAACCTGGTATCGCGACTTTACTCGCCTATTACGCACCTATCAGCCCCATTTGGTGTTTTTACAGGAAGTCCGTCTTTGCGCCCACCGTCGCCATTTACCAGCCTTAACAGAGTTGGCTTGGAGCTTTGCCCCCAATTTCTTGGACACCTATCACAATACCTATTCTGGCGTGTTGACCGCTGCTCCGGTGCGGTCTGCTCAGCGGCAGTCAATTCTGACGACCCACCATGAACCGATCGTGGGAACGCCAAAAGTTGCACTCTGTACGGAATATGCGATCGCGCCCAGCGGGGATCACCCCACGGCCCCCAGTCCCGATCGCTTGCTTACCGTTAATGCCCATCTGATTAATTTCGTTGAATTGAAAAAATTTCAGGCGCAGCTAGAAACCCTAGAACAGCGAATGGCTGACCATGACGGCCCGATCGTCTTTTCCGGTGATTTCAACACCTGGTCGAGATCGCGGTGGCACTGTCTTCAGCGGATGACCCAACGGTTGGGCTTAACGCAAGCGGTGTTTCCGATGCTGGATACCTTGCAAATTAAGCGTTTTCTACTCTCTCCCCCCCTAGACTACGTGTTTTATCGCGGATTTCGTCAAACCACCGCCACCGCCCAAGTCATCGGCAGTATCCACTCCTCAGATCACAAGCCTTTGTTATTGGAGTTAGCGTGCTAGGCGTCCTGCTGCTGCCTGTGCTGCCATCCTTGCCCATGTTAACGGCGGGTCAGACTGTTCTTGTCTTCAGTTTGCTCCTTGGGCTGGTGCAAGTCCTAGGGGTAATCTATGCGGCCCATGCGGTAATGTCTGTACGATCGTCCCGTGGCGCGATCGCTTGGAGCCTTTCACTGGTTTTGCTTCCCTGGGTGGCCATTCCCCTCTATTGGATTTTTGGTCGTCGTCGCTTCCATGGCTATGCGGAACTGCTGCACACTGCCTATTTACAACACCGTCAACGGGTCGAGGCTGCCTATCAACAAATTTCCCAGTACCGGATAACCGTTAATCCTTCATCCTATTCCATTCAGCGCCTTGCTGAAATGCTTAGCCCCCTACCTTTTACAACAGATAATGCAACAGAACTGTTGATTGACGGGGAACGCACCTATCAAACCATGTTGCAAGCGATCGACAACGCGCAGGATGATATTTTACTGCAAATGTATACTCTGCAAGATGATGGCATCGGCAATCAGTTCCGCCAAACGTTAATCGCCAAGGCCCAAGCAGGGGTGCGAATTTACGTCCTGTACGATGGCATTGGCTCCCATGGCCTGTCTAAGCAGTATGTGCAATCGTTACAACGATCGGGCATTGAGGTCGGTGTGTTTAAAAGTACTCGGGGCCGAGGCAATCGCTTCCAAATAAATTTCCGCAACCATCGTAAAATCGTCGTTGCCGATGGCAAAGTCGCAATTGTCGGTGGACTCAATATTGGAGATGAATATTTAGGCAAACATCCACCCTTGTCACCTTGGCGTGATACGGGACTGTGGTTACAAGGCCCTGCGGTGCAATGCGTGCAATGTGTCTTTCTGGGGGATTGGTACTGGGCCACGCGCAAGGTTCCCAGCGTCTCCTGGCAGATTTCCCCGGTAGCCGCGACAGCAGCCCCAGAGTCCGTGCTGATTTTTCCCACGGGGCCTGCCGATCGTTTACCCGCCTGTCTATTATTTTTCGTAAATGCCATTAACCAAGCCCAAACCCGGCTTTGGATTGCTAGCCCTTATTTTGTGCCTGATGAAGCAACGTTAACTGCACTGAAGTTAGCCGCATTGCGAGGCGTAGATGTACGAATTTTGATGCCCGATCGGCCCGATCATTTGCTGGTTTATCTCTGCGCCTTTTCCTATTACAACGAAATGCAATCAGCAGGTGTCAAGCTCTATCGCTATCAAGCAGGTTTCATGCACCAAAAGGTAATCTTAATTGACGATCGCCTGGGTGGGGTGGGCAGTGTTAATTTGGATAATCGATCGTTTTTTCTCAATTTTGAAATGACGGTGATGATGACAACGCCCCATAGTGTCCAGCAAATTGAAACCATGTTAGGTGAGGATTTTGAACGGGCTGATCCCGTTAAATTAACAACCTATAATCAGCGATCAGGGTTATTTAAGCTGGCAACCCGTATTGCTCGGCTGTTAGCACCTGTTTTGTAGCCAGCAGCAGCATGGATCGATCGTTAATGTAAGCTGGCTGCATTTCCTCTAGATTGACCTTTGCCCAGAAACAGTAATAACGGCAGTGAACACAAAAACATAATGCCTACAACGCGGAACGTATCGGCATAGGATAGAACCGCTGCTTGCGTTCGGATAACTTGCTGCATTGCTTCCAGCGCTTGAGCTTGGGCTGTCACTGCATCTGAACCACGACTGCGAAACAGTTCTGTCATCAGGGCGAGGCGCTGTTGAGTTTCGGGATCAAAGACTGTTAGTTTTGCCGAAAGAACCGCTGTATGAAAGGCTTCGCGTTGGGCGAGTAGGGTCGTCAAAATCGCAATACCAATACTCCCGCCCAGTTGTCGGGTCAAATTATAGAACCCTGACCCCGCAGAGATCTCCTGCTTAGGCAATCCCCCTAGGGACGCGAGGCTCAAGGGTAAAAACATCAGGACCGTTACCCCGCCGCGCCACAGCAACGGCATAAATAGCTCATCACTTCCCGTTTGAGGGGTAATCGTCGCTAACTGAAACATGACCAGACTGGAGCCGATCGCGCCCAAACCAATCAAAATACGGGCATCAATTTTGCTGGACAGTTTACCTAGCAGAATCATCATAATGGCGGAGGAAAGTGCCCCCGGTGCCAGCAGGAATCCCGTCTGGGTCGCAGAAAACCGCAGTACCCCCTGGGTAAATAAGGGAACCGCAAACAGCGTACCGTACAGGCCGATGCCCACCACCCCTGAGTACAAACTCCCCGCCGCCAGCGATCGATGGCGCAACACGCGCAAATCCACGGCAGGTTCCCGGACGCGCAACTCCCACCAAATAAACAACGCCATGCTGATTGCGCTGGTGATGATTAAGGTAACAATAAAGTTAGAAGCTAACCATCCTTCCTTCTGTCCCTCTTCCAGCACCGTTTGTAGGCCACCCACCGCACCAATTAACAGAACAATCCCCCACCAGTCTACAGACACCTGATTATTCGCTTGTTTGGGGGCATCGGGCGGCAAAAATAGTAAAGCCATGGCTACGGCCAGAATGCCGATCGGTAGGTTAATAAAGAAAATCCAGCGCCATCCCAAACTATCCGTGAGAATGCCTCCCAGGGTTGGCCCGATCGCGGGTCCCGCAATCACCCCCACCCCAAACACCGCTTGGGCAATGCCCTGTTCCGCAGGGGGAAAGGTTTCAAATAAAATCGCCTGCGCTTTTGCTAAAAGGCCACCGCCACAAAGTCCTTGTAAAATCCGGGCAATGACCAACAGGGGCAGATTGGTGGATAAGCCGCAGAGAACCGACGCGATCGTAAACCCAATCATCGAAAAGACAAAGTAGGATTTTTTGCCGAATCTACTGCCTAGCCATGCCGAGAGTGGAATTAAGACCACATTAGCGATGCCGTAGGAGGTAACAACCCAGCCCACTTCGCTCACCGTTGCTCCTAGCGTGGCTTGAATGTCATTGAGAGCAACATTCACAATACTGGTATCGATCACTTCCAGCATTGCACCCAGTGCAGCCGTGATGGTGATTAACCATTTTAAAGTTCCTTGCACATAGGTTCCTTCCCCTGGCAAAGTAGCCGCTAAGGAAGCCGAGGAACGAGTAGCTCGAGTTGCTGAACGAGGAGTAGTCATGGCATTTTTGGGGGCATGGCATTCTTGGAATAATCATCATTCAATGGCCACACAATTCAGTGCCTAAACACTGATTCCTGTAGCAATTAGGCGCTAAAGTGTGCAGCATTCAGAAATTAACGATCGTCGGAACTGGTATCGACGGTTACTTTGACACTCAGCCCCGGTTTGAGCTTCCCTTGGGCATCCCCATTGTCATCAAAGGTCAGACGCACAGGAACCCATTGCACAACTTTATTGAAATTTCCCGTGGCATTATCCGGTGGAATTAAGGCAAAGCTTGATCCCGTTGCTGGATTGATTCCTTCGATCGTGGCTGAGAACGTTTGCCCTGGATAGGCATCCACTTCCACTTCAGCCTTGTCGCCAATGTGCAGTTTTCCTAAGGCCGTTTCCTTAAAGTTTGCATCTACGTAAACTTCGCTCGCTTGGAGGGGCACGACTGATAGGAGGGGTTGACCTACTTGGGCCTTCTGTCCCACCTGCGCCATCAACTGACCCACCGTTCCGCTAACGGGCGCTTTAATCACCATATATTTGATCTGCTGGCGAGCTAGATCCAGAGCAGCTTTGGCTTGCTTCACTTGGGCTTGGGCTAGCTGTTGCTGATCCTGTTGTACTTTCACCGTCTGGGTAGATACTTGAGTTTCAGCCACTTGTCCTTGGGCTGCCGCCGCTTCGGCTTCGGCCTTTTGCAATTGCGCTTGGGCACTGGCAACCTGGGCTTGGGCGCTGGCTACCATTTTCTGCAACGCTGCCTGATTCGCCTGGGCACTATCGTAGGCGGCTTTGGCGGTATCTAACTGCTGGGTGGGAATGGCCCCTTCATTGGCCAATTGCTGATAGCGTTGCCAATCCAGACGAGTCCGATTCACCTCGGTTCTAGCCCGATCGACGTTAGCTTGATTGGTTTCCACGGCTGCCTGGGCTTGCAGCACCGCCGCTTGGGCCGCCTCGATCGCCGATTGATTGGCTGCCAATTTTGCTTGGGATTGCTGCAACTGAGTCGGCTTTGTTTGGCTCGTTAGGCTGACATTATCTTGCGCGGCTTGCAATTGGGCTTCCGCGATCGCTAAATTTGCTTCTGCCTGTTGCACTTTTAGATTGAGGTCGGGATCTTCCAAGATAATCATGGGCTGTCCCACTTCAACCCGATCGCCATTTTTCACGAGCACTTGTTTCACCGTTGCGGGAATCTGGGAAGAAATGGGCGATAAATGTCCCTGAATTTGCGCATTTTCAGTGGTCACATGGGTGCGCTGAAAATGCCAAAACTGCCAGCCAAATGCTCCACCTATAGTTAGCACGATCGCTCCGATCGTCCACCACAGAATCTTTTTAGAATTCCCCTTGGGAGAAAGATTGGGGTCAGGATCAGTAACTTGTGAATCTGGGGCCAGTGGTTCAGCCACGATCGGCGATTGCACGCTTTGCATCTCATCCTTGGCCCAAGGCATGGCTTCAGTGGGAGGAAGGGGAGAGTCCGATGAGTGTTGGGAAATCTGCGATTGAGAGTTCATGGCGAATCTAGGAAAATAGACTACGGTAGGAAGCTTGAATTAGAATTGCGCGATCAAAGAATTCGACTCGTAACATTGCTGAAAATTCATAGGGAATACACAGATAGTCAGCGTTAGATAACCAAGAGAATTGAAAATAAAATTAAAAAATTAAATAACAATCAATCTTAGAATAGTTGTTGAAAGACAACATTGAAGGACAAGTGAGTCAAAAATTTCTTTGAAGTCTTTTTCAGTAGATGTACTATCTATAAATTCATCTCAATGATTAAGCGATCGGCTGAAAAATTTGGTAAAGGATTTGCAGGCTTGTTCCGATCGATGCAAGTTGTTCCGGTGGAAGCGAGGCCAATAAGGCAGCTAGTTGATTGCGAATCATTTGGCGCATCGCTTCCAATTCCTGGAGGCCATGATCGGTTAATTGCAACCTGACATACCGACGCTCTTGGGGATCAACTGAACGATCCACATGGCCACTTTGAACTAAGCGTTCGATCGTGGTGGAAGCCGTTGCCTTCGTTACGTCCAGGTATTCCGCTACTTTGGATAGAGAACTCCCTGGCTGTTGTTCTAAATACGCCAAGAGACGAAATTGAGGCACTGACAGGTTTGAATAAGGCGCTTGCCTTATTTCAGCCCGAATCAACTGCATAATCAAAGGCACCGTTTTAATGAGAGCTGATGCGCAGTGCTCAGCGGGAGATATATAAGGAGGATGGCGTGAAGTTTCCATAGTCCAAGACATTGCAATAGGGAGACAAGTGTGTTGACAGTCCTTCAAAATGACTAACACTCCCCTATAATAGCCAATAGTTAGCTTGTCTAACTATTTCCAATGAATGATTTTAATCCCTGGGTTTTTCTGCCTTTTTAGGGGTATGACCATTCCGCGCCCAGTACCAATAGGAATAGCTACAAGTCTTTACCGATCGACATTGGTTGAACAGAATCGGTATTGGCTGAATAGAATCGGTTGCAACAAACCATAACAGAACAAAGCGGGAGACAGTTTAGATTCCTGTACTCCCGCTTTAGGTCTCATTTTCAGTTTGCTGCAAGGTTGCCTCCTTAACCAACCGGACTGTGGGTTGCGTAGTAACGATCCTCCGTTGTTGTGTCCTTCGGGACTTCCGTTCAGCTTCTCTTATCTATCCGCGCTATAGTCCAGAGACTTGCTGCTTTTTGGAGGGGAGGGCTGACTACTTAGCCCACTTATATAGTAGCGAATTGATCGAACTTTAGTTGGCTGAAAGCCTCGATCGTTACAGATTGAAAAATTTCCAACAGTAACAAAATGAGTAATGGAAATCACATCAGCTCAGACACAGAGCATGAAATTTTTAAGGAGATAATAATTTCAATGCTTGAATCAAAGCAAAGCGAACATCTTCTCCTGTAGTCACCAGTTGAATGCCGGGTTCTCCGAGCTTCAGGAAACCTAAATTCTGCTCTCGGCCACTCACCAAGAAATCGGTAGTAGCCACTCGGTAAACCCGTTGAGGCTCCAGCGGTTGGCCCTGAATTAACCAGGCTTGCTTAGCGGCATCAAATTGCACATTGGCCATTTGCAAGTACCCGCCGTTACCGCGATTACTTTGGCCAACCTCCAAAACTTTCTGCAAAATGTCGCCGCGCAGATTGACCGTCAGCACTTTGCCCCCAAAGGGTAGAATGCGAATCACATCGTACTGCGTCATTACCCCTGCTGGAATGACATCATCAATGCGAATACTACCGCTATTGAAAATTGCCAAATCCGTTCCCTGAGTCGATCGCAGCAGGGATTGGGCAATCAGATCCGTTAACGGAGTTGCTTGGTTCCGCACCACGCTTTCTCGCCCATCTAGGGCCATTCGTGTTGTGGCGATGACCTGCTGCGGTTCAAAGCCATCGGCCCGGAAGCCCGCAAAGCCCTTAGTGACCCACTGCTGTACTACCTGCGCAGTTCGCCGATCGTCCGGTAGATCGGCAGTAATATCCCGCAATTCTGACGCGATCGTGAGGCAGCGGCTGGTGGTGTCGTAACTGAGGCGGTGGATGTAAGCCGTTACTACATTGGCATCCGCTTTAAAAATCGGCGTCTTAGACAGGGGACATTGGGCCGATCGGGCGGGGCGCTGAGTAAACCGCCACTGCTGAATATTTTCATGCTCATGGCCACCTAAAATTAAATCTAGTTCGGGAACCGCTTCGGCTAATTGGTGATCTTGATCAATACTCAAATGGGTCACAGCTACTAGAATATCCGCACGATCGCGCAAGTCCTTCACCTGTTGACGGGCAGCTTCCAACACATCCTGATACCGCACATAATCCACAGGATTGGACGCAATGGTTAAACCTATTAAACCCACTCGTACGGTTGATCCCTTGTTTCCTTTAACATTGAATACCACGGATTTAGGCACATTGGGAAAGGAGATACCCGTTCTGTCCAGAACATTACTGGAAAACCATTGAAATTTAGATTCTTTTAGGCGTTGATTAAACTGTTGTTCCGAAATATCAAATTCATGGTTGCCAAAGGTTGCATAGTCGAGTCCCAAGGTATTCAAAACAGCAACCATTTGACGCCCCGCTAAACGATCGCCCTCAACCTTGGCCGTACCCAACGCAGAGGGACTGAGGAAATCTCCGGCCAAAATGGTATAGGTGCGTGGATTCTCTCGCAGCAACTGTTGCCGTAGGCTCGCTAAACGGGCTAAGCCCCCCCGCTGATTGCCTTGCACTGGCGTGATTTCATAGACATCATTGAACTGCAATAAATTAAGCTTGACCACTTCAGCCCAAGCAGGCAAGGCCATACTCCATACGGCCAACGCGATCGCCACCTGTTGTCCGACTCGAACACCTTTCATGGATTTATCTGCTGCTGATCAACCCTTCCATCATAGAATTTCAGCCAGCCCCAGGCACAATCCTAGGTGCAATCTAAAGGAAAATTTCTAGTTAGGGATTGAAACTGGGCCTTTGGCTGTACTCAAACGTACTGCGACTAGTGTTCGAAAATGCCTGAACCCCTTTTAGGGATTGAAACTCAGCAATACTACATGATTCATTAAACCCACCAAGGCCGTTCTTGGGTTCTGGGATCGGTTTCTGCCCAGGGGAATAGCCAAATCGCATTGTCCTGAACAACCACATGAACCAGTTTGAGCGGACGATCGGCTGGCCCCCGCAATACCTGACCCGTTTCATCATACCGAGAGCCATGGCAGGGACATTGAAACTGTTGATCCATTCCATTCCAGGGAAATGTGCAGCCTAAATGGGTGCAATTGTTCACAATTCCCTGGGGATCGATCGTGCCATCCTCTCGTACCGTAAGATAGGTCGGTTCCCCAGCAAGTCCCGCAATTAAAGCACGGGTACCAGGAGCCTCCGCCAAAAGCTGGCTAGCTGGAATGGGATTGCCAAGGATATCTTTTGCTAAGGATCCTCCGTTCGCACTGGTTTCCTTAGGGGGCACGAAAAATTGTGCCGCAGGGGATAATGCCGCACCGATCGCGCTGGCAACAACGGCCCCCGTTAGGAAGTTAAGAAATTGGCGACGCGATAAAGATGGCTCATTGAGGGAAAGATCGGGATTCATGGGGCGTAACTCCTAGAAAAACGGAAGGATGGCCATTGACCATCCCAGGGTTGTCATGGTCTGTTTTATATTCTGTGGAATCTGATTAGAGTCTCTGGTTCTCGGGCATCAGATAGATACTAATTAGAATTAGTTCGATGGCAGGTATTCATTCCCAGTAAGGCATACAGGCCACAAAATCCGAAGAGTCCAGTTAAGCCCAGAATTCCTGCGGCAATATCAAAAGCAATGCCAACGGCAGAGCCTGCATAAACAATCAAACCTAAATAGAGGAAAATGCCTGCAAATAGTAAACGAACTAAACGATCGACTGTACCTACATTACTCAACATATCAACTCCTAAATTCTAAAAAATCGAAAACACAAACTCGATAGGATTTCACAATTTTCCGGAGCAGGGTAATTCTCCCGACTGCTCCCTGCACTTATCCCCGTAACCAACCCCGTGACGGATGAGTGCATGAATCCGATAGTTCTCTCCCCAGTCGCCGTGAGGTTAGGCTTCCTGACTAGAAACATGAGGGTGAAGGGAGGGCAAAATCATCCTTGAAATCAGTAACGCTGCGGATATACAGGGGTTCAATGAAATCCTACTATTCAACAGTATAACTAAACAGTTGTAAAAGCAAGTTTTTTATGCTATTAAATAGAGAGTAGGTTCATCCTCAAAGGGCAAAGCGCCGACTGCTGCGAACGGAGATGGATTGATCTGAGTTGATCGAGACAGGGATTCTGGGTAGATCAATGGTTTGGAAGGCTAGACAGTGGCTTGGAATCTTAAATGACGATCATGATGGCAGAATTTAACTGGATAACGGCGTTGTTAGGTGGTTTGCTGATTGGAGTCAGCAGTACGATTTTGCTGGCCTTCAATGGGCGCATTGCTGGGATTAGCGGCATTGTGAACGGCGCGATCGAATCGCCCCAAAAGGAAGCTTGGCGATCGCTGTTTCTGCTGGGAATGCTGCTAGGTGGTGCAATTTATGAGTATGGAGTGGCGACTCATCCGACACCAACTTCTAGCTTTGCACCTTGGGTGATGGGAATGGGTGGCGTGTTAGTGGGTATTGGAACTCGCATGGGAAGCGGTTGTACCAGTGGCCACGGGGTTTGTGGTTTGGGGCGACTTTCAGGACGATCGCTCGTAGCAGTCCTGACGTTTTTAACCACTGCTTTTATCACGGTGTTTATTATCCGGCATGTCGTCAATTAATAAATGTATTGAAACCATGAACATCCTTCAACAACGCCAACGGAGACGCATTGTGAAACAAAATGGCATTGCATTGCTTGCAGGAATTCTCTTCGGGTTGGGATTGGGACTCTCGCAGATGATCGATCGTAATCGTGTGTTGGGTTTTCTAGACATTGCAGGTCGATGGGATCCCACATTACTCTTCGTATTGGGCGGGGCTGTAAGCGTCACGATCGTTGCCTTTCGCTTTGTCTTGCGACTGCCCCATCCCTGGTTTGCAGAAAAATTCTACCTACCCACAAAACGAGAAATTGATCTCCCCCTAGTGCTGGGAGCCGCCATTTTTGGGGTGGGCTGGGGCATTGCAGGGTATTGCCCAGGGCCAGGAATTACAGCTTGGGTGCTGGGAAGTTGGAATCCTATGCTGTTTATGCTGAGTTTTGTCGTGGGTTCCTTCGCCTATAAGTGGTTTTCTACGATCGTGAACAACTCACCCAAACGCTTCTCCCCAAGCGACCAATAGAAAACCTCCCTCAACGGAAAAGCCAGGTGGTAGGTGACTGAAAATATACAAAAAGGAGGTGGCCTAAATAATACTATTTGGTAATATAATAAAGCTAGTAACTTGTCCATCTCATGGTCAAGCCTATAGCTCAGCTTGCCTCTCGATGAGCTTTTCAGTGCATCCGACGGGGATCTAGCTTGATTATGCGGTCTTGAACTCCTATCTCTTTCTTTGTATCCCTGAACTCCTATGCCTCGTAAAGCGATCGTCCAACCCGTAATTCAACCTGTTCCATCAATTCCCGTGTCTACAGGTCTTGTAGCTTCCGATGATTGTGGCATCTCAAAGCTGTCTCCGGCGGCGTTGGGTTTAATGGCAGAGTTCTTTAAAGTTCTCTCAGAAGTTAGTCGGTTGCAGATTGTTTGTAGTTTGAAGCAGGGATCTAAGAACGTCACTGAAATTATTGAAGAAACGGGGTTGGGACAAGCCAATGTTTCCAAGCACCTCAAGATGCTGACTCAGGCTGGAATTGTTGCCCGTGAACAGCAAGGTGTTTGTGTTTACTACAGCATTGCGAATCCATTTCTATTTGAGCTTTGTGATTTGGTCTGTGATGCGCTTTCTATCCAAATGGAGCAACAAAGCCAGCAATTGCAACAGCTAACGACGCTCCGGCAACTCCGTTAAAAAACGTCTCGGTTAACTTGATCACTGGATTAATCCAGTCACTAGGTCAATCTAATCACTGAGGTTAATCCAATCACTGAGTTACAGACGAGTAGTCGGGCTTCTCCAAGGATGATGAGCGCTTCAGTGTTTTGTCTGCAATCGATCGCATCACCCAATTATCCAGGAGAAACAATATGTTATTCCGTCAACTTTTTGATCGGGAAACTTGGACTTACACTTATCTGATTGCTGATCTCAATACTAAAGAAGCTGTTTTAGTCGATTCTGTTTTAGAACAAGTGGAACGGGATCTTAAACTGCTGAATGAATTGGGTTTGACGTTGAAATATTGCCTAGAAACCCATGTCCATGCTGACCATATTACGGGAACGGGCAAACTGCGGGAACTGACGGGCTGCGAAGGCATTGTGCCTGAACATGCAGCAGTAGCCTGTGCGAACCGAGAAATTCAAGACGGCGAAACGCTGACTGTGGGAGAAGTGCAGATTCAAGCGATCGCCACACTGGGTCATACCGATAGTCATATGGCCTATCTGGTCAATCGCACTCATGTATTAACGGGAGATGCCCTTTTTATTCGGGGTTGTGGGCGTACGGATTTTCAAAGCGGGGATGCAGGTACGCTCTATGATTCTGTAACCGAGCGGCTGTTTACCTTGCCGGATAGCACATTAGTCTATCCCGGCCATGACTATCGCGGTCATGCGGTATCCACGATCGGTGAAGAAAAGCAGTGGAATCCTCGCTTCATAGGACGGACTCGGGACACCTTCATTGAATTCATGCAGAGTCTCAATCTGCCCGATCCGAAAAAAATTATGGAAGCCGTCCCGGCCAATCAAGCCTGTGGTCAAGTGGCGACGGTTGGCTAAAGAGACAGTATGAAAGTAAAACAGGGTTTCTTCCGACAGGGGGTATTGCGATCCCCCGTATTACGACAGTATCTCCCGGTTCTCAATTGGTTGCCGCGCTATCGGCGTCAGGATTTAGTGGGGGATCTAACCGCAGGCATTATTGTCACTAGCTTGTTAGTTCCCCAAAGCATGGCCTATGCACTATTAGCGGGTTTGCCGCCCCATATTGGCCTATATGCCAGTCTTTTGCCCCCGTTTCTCTATCCGTTGTTTGGTACCAGTTCTGTCTTAGCGGTGGGACCAGTGGCAGTGGATTCTCTAATGGTTGCGACTGCCATTGCTAAACTAGCTCCCCAGGGTAGTGCTGACTATTTATTGCTAGCGACCTTGTTAGCATTTCTAGTAGGCGCGATCGAACTGTTACTGGGAATATTTCGCTTAGGCTTTTTAGTGAATTTCCTGAGCCGATCGGTGATTTCTGGATTCATTAGCGGTGCTGCCTTAATTATTGGTTTGAGTCAGGCCAAACATTTACTCGGTCTCAAAATTCCCCATACAGAAACAGTTCTGGAATTGGTGCCCCTGTTGCTTGGAAAACTCAATCAAGTCAACTGGAGTACGCTAGGGTTGGGCCTCGCGAGTTTGGCCATCCTGCTGTACTGCGGGAATCCATTAGTGAAGCAACTGCAACGCCGGGGCTGGAGTGACCAAACAATCTTACCGTTATCCAAGGGAGCACCCTTGCTGGTGGTGGTACTGGGCACAATCATTGTTTGGGCATTGCGCTTAGATCAAACCCTCGGTATTAAAGTGGTCGGTGAGATTCCAGCCGGTTTACCCAGTTTTCAATTGCCGATCGTGTCCGGTTCGACATTGCAAACCCTCCTGCCCGTGGTACTCATGATTAGTCTCGTGGCCTATATGGAAGGGTTTGGCAGTGCCCAAGCGTTGGCTAGCAAGCGCCGAGAAAAAGTGGACGCGAACCAGGAATTAATTGCTTTGGGGATGGCCAATTGGGGGGCGGCGTTGGCGGGGGGCTATCCCGTCACGGGGGGCCTCAGTCGATCGGTGGTGAATTTTTCAGCAGGGGCAAATACTGGGTTAGCCTCAATCATGACTGCGATCTTTGTCACGATCACGGTCATGTTTCTGACATCATTGTTTTATTTTCTACCGCAAACCTGTTTGGCTGCCATTATCATCATGGCGGTTTATAAGCTGGTTGATTTTGCGACCCTACGCCGCATGTGGAGCTATGACAAAGCCGACGCGATCGCTTGGTTAATCACCTTCACTGCCGTCCTAGGGGTTGGTGTGGAAAAAGGCGTGATTTTTGGGGCTGTGGTGGCCTTGGCGTTGCATCTCTGGCGCACAAGCCGCCCCCACATCGCGATCGTCGGTCGATTGGGACAAACCGAGCACTTTCGTAATGTCCTGCGCCATCCAGTGAAGACCTGCCCCACGGTTTTGGCGGTACGCATGGATGCCAGTTTGTATTTTGCCAATGCTCGGTTTTTGGAGGATTTTCTGCTGAAAACCCTTGCCCAGCAGCCTGCGGTGACCACTGTCTTATTAGTGTGCAGTGCGATTAATTTAATTGATGCGAGTGCGTTGGAGGTTTTGGAAAATCTGATTGCGGACTGGAATCGATCGGGCATTCAGTTATATCTGTCTGAAGTGAAAGGCCCCGTGATGGATAAGCTAGAAAAAGTGGGATTTGTCGATTATTTAGGGCGGGATCACTTCTTTTTAACCACCGATCAGGCGATGCGACAGTTAGGGGGCATCTAATTCAACACTATGGATCGAAATTGATCAATCAATTTAGTATTAAGGATCACACAAAGCGAATGCTACAGCTTTCTTAAAATTCGGCTAGTCTTAGTGTCGTTAATTTATAATGATATATACGCATACAGCCTATATAAAAGGGCTTAATGAGGTAGAGATATGTGGCACTCAATATCCCCTTCGTCCGTCGGCCTAAGAGCACGAGTTTCGGAGCTAGCAGCCCATCCCAGCACTAAAGTCATTGCAGTAGGCGTTGCAACGGTAGCCCTTACTCCAGTTATTTTGCCCTTAGTGAAACCCCTGCTCAAAACAACAATCAAAACAAGCTTAACCGTCTTGGAAAATACAAAAGCGTTGTTGGCTGAGACCGGAGAACTTCTTGCAGATATTGCGGCAGAAGCCAAAGCGGAAGCATTAGCGGAATCCGAAAAACGAATGACATTTCAACCATCGGTGTCCAAGGAACCCCTTCCTCAGCAGCCTGTGTTAACCCAAAGCGAATAGAGAACAGGGATCTGAAGAATTCAAGCCAATTAGAGAAAGCGTTAACTTCAGATGAATGATAAACCAGGGAAACTCAACCTATTTCCCTGGTTCTGTTTTGGTCATGAAGCTACAGCATCGAGCACCAACCAATCGTTGACCAACCAATTGTTGACCGACCAATCGTTGAAGGTTGCGTAGAACAGTGCCATCGACAGAGGTCTGAAGGAGATTATATCTGAGGCAAATTATGCAGGGAGATTATGTAGGGAGACTGGGTGAGAGGCCATTGGGTAAACCGAATAAGGGACTAAAGAGTTGCGAGAGGAAGACTCTGTAGCATTCATTTGTTGCGACTGAATTTCAGTCACCCATTGGGATAAGGGCATGTGGAGATGTCCCGATCGTGCCGTATCGTGAAGGGTTCGCCGGGATGCTGTGGAGGTTTTGGTGAGAGGAGCAAACAAGGTAGGAGCCAAGAGGAGAAGACCTAAACTCAACCAGGTTAAGGGATGATTACCATGACCATCTTCCAAGATCTCCTTCAAGTGGAAGGTTAACACTGACTTTTCAAGGTGAATTAGAGACATAAACAGTTCCTAAGCAAGGGAGCAAAGAATCTAACTTCAGGTTAACAGTCTTTTTAGCTTATTAGAAATATCTTGTAATAGTAGTGATTACTAAATCCATGGAACATGCCATTGCACTACACCATTCTAGGGTGCAGTGGGAGGCATTATGAATTGGATGATTGTTCCATCTGATGTTGTAACAGTGGACGTAAACTGTTGAGTCCAGCCGCGATCGCCGAACCATTATGAATCGCAGTGGCTGCGAGGGGATTCAGACCCACCGTGGTGGCTAAACCGAGATCAATCAGATTGGGCGCAACCACAAGGGTTGTATTTTGGTCAATTAGGGCACGGGTTTGCTGGGAGATCGCGATCGCTTCTAGTAAATCCAGCAGATTATTATTCATCAGCACCACATCTGCCGTTTCTCGGGCAATTTCCGAACCATGCTCAAAGGATACGGACACATCCGCATAGGCTAGGGCCACGGAATCATTTAACCCATCACCCACAAAGGCCACAGTCCGCCCAGAACGGTGTAAATTACGCACAACTCTTGCCTTATGTTCAGGAAAGGCTTCCGCATACACCTGCTCGCTAGGAATCCCCAATTCCCGCGCGACTTGGTTGGCTCGCTGGGCATTGTCTCCCGTTAAGAGATAAACCTCAATTTGATAAACCTGTTGCAGGGTTTGAATCAGACGATGGCTTTCTGCACGGAGGGGATCGGTGTATTGAATCACGCCCTGAAATTGCTGATCACAGGCAATGTAAATGGCGGAGTCATGGGAATCTGGGTCTGCGCACAGACCCAGATTCCCCGTCACCCCCGCCCGTTGCAGAAATGCATGACTACCGACCAAGACTTGCCGATTTTCAATCTGGGCGCGCACCCCAAAACCCACCTCATAACTCCATTCCTGACGCAGAGGAATCTTTAAATGACGTTGCTGGGCATATTGGACGATCGCTTCTGCCACAGGATGATTCAAGCGCTGTTCTGCTGCTGCTGCCAATTGCAGAATCGTATCAGCGGGTAATCCTCCTGCCACCGTTCGCACACCGGTAATCGAAATTGCCCCTTGCGTTAAGGTTCCAGTTTTGTCAAAAACGATGGTATCGACTTCAGCGAGTTGTTCTAGGGTTCGTCCACTACGAACTAAAACACCATGGCGAGTGGTGTGGTTCAGAGCACTGAGAAATGCGGTGGGAATAGAAACCCGAATTCCTGTGACAAAATCTAGGGTCAAAATTGACGCGGCTCTGGCGGGATCACGGGTGAGCAGCAAAACCAGGGTCGCCAAGCCCAGCGAGGGGAAAAGCAGTCGATCGGCCACCTTTTCTGCATAGTTAGACATTCGAGTGTCGTACACCGGAGCCTTTTCCAACAGGGCCAGACTCGCAGCAGCACGGGTTTGGTTGCCGACTCGATCGGCCCGCACATAGATTTGCCCAGAGCGCACCAAGGTGGAGGCTAGCACGGATTGTCCAACACGACGCACCACGGGCATCGCTTCTCCCGTAAGACTTTGTTGATCCACAATAGCCTCACCTTGAATCACGGTGCCATCCACAGGAATTTGCTCACCGGGATAGACCACCACCTGATCGCCCCCTTGTACCCGATCGCTGGGGACTTGCTGGGGTGGTTGATCACCATATTTCACCCAGGCATAGTGTCCAATGGCATCTCTCAAGTTCATCGTCCGCACCTCAGTCGATCGAGCAGTTTGCTCCCGGATGACATCCCCCAATTCATGCAATGTAATAACCAAGGCTGGGGTCAATAATTTTCCCTGCAAACTACTTAAACTCAGGGCAAGGACATCCAAACAATCAATGTTTAATCGTTGTTGAATGAATAGGCTTTGTAAGGCTCGCTGCAAAATGGGCAAAGCCGCCGCTAGCAAGGTTGTCATAGCTAGGGGCCGGAGCAAGGTTAACGGCGGCAATTGGCAGATTACAGCCAATAGGGCTGCACTGGCTGGCAGACTCAGGCTAGACCAGGGCGAAGTGTCGCCGGGAGGGGCATGGGTCGGGAACTGGGGAGCCAGGGCTGTTGCGGTTGGCGTCGCTGCAGATTCCGTAATTGGAGGTGGGGGAACCATGGAGATCGCCGCCTGAAACCCTGTCTGCCCATGGAGAAGTTGTTCATTTAACCAAGTTTCAAGGGAATCTGCAATGGGATGGTGGACTTCATAATGAATGATCAGCGATCGAGCGGATAGATTAATCCGGATCGCAAGAATGCCAGCAATCCCCTTAAGACGTTGGGCTAATTGAGTGGCGATTTGAGGCTGTCTCGCTAGTTGGGGAATGCGAAATCGCGCTCTGCCGGGAATAGCATGGACTAGTTGACAAGTCAGGAGATCCCGAGGACGGGGCGGGGTGGGTTGACGGGCCAGCAAAGAGGCAAAGGTAACCATGACCTTAGGACTGAGGAGGGGGATCGTTGGGATGGGAAGAAAGTGTTTCGGCTTGCTCTAAAATCTGTAACAAGCGCATGCCTAACTCCAATTCGGAGACCCCAACACCATCGTAGTGAATCACTAAGGAAGCAGCGGCACGGTTTAATCTGACACTATTCACCCGCTCATCCGCTCGTAATAACTTTTCCAAGCGCTTAGCATAGGCACTGTCCCTGGTAATGCGAGGAATGCGTAACCGAATGCGTCCTAGCGTGGAATGGACGATCGTGTAATCATCCACTGTTGGCGCAGCAGTGCCATTGGGATGTTGGCTATTGGTGAAAGGGATATCGGTTACAAACGGAGTGGGGGTAGATTGGGATTGTTTTTTCAGTTGGATGACGCCTTGACGAATGAGCGCCGCGATCGCTAAATTCGCTAATAGAGCAGACGCTCCCCGCAGTTGTAGACGGCTGGTCACAAATAGCCCTGCCAAAACTGGTAAAATGGTTGCAATTTCCCCATATTCTTCTAAAAAATGGCCGATCCGTGGAATGAGATCTAACGTCTCTGAGGTTTGGGGTTGTGGGATTGCTGCAGCATCAGTCATGGTGAGTCATCCTCCCGATATTTCATCAAAATCCTCAAGGGTTGGGGCATTACCTAGCGTCAAGCAGCGAGGGGGAATCCCGATAACACCTTCCCCGTCTCTGACCGCCTCGTGACCTTCGCCCCCGGCGCTGAAAATCCCCTGGAGTTTCACGGGCTGCACAGCGTTGAAACGCTGGGAGATGGTTATTTTGAGAGGCACGTTGCAGGTTTAGAAACACAGTTTGTACATCTGGATATCCCTGGCTCAGATCAAGCAACCGATGATAGAGTGCGGCATTTTCAATTTCTGCCTGCACTCCTTGCTGGCAAGCTTCCTGCACCGATGCAGGAATTGCCACACATCCGTCCCAGGGATCTTGGGGAATGGGCAGCCCATATTTTCTAAAGAGAAGCAGTAGGGCCTGGATATGGCGCTCCTCAGACTCAATGATATTGACGAACGGTCGAATGTTTCCGAACTTGTCCAATATTGCTCGATAAGTAGCCCGCGCTTTATATTCGTCGTTCAGGGCTTCGATTAAGGCAGTGTTTAGGCGTTCCACAATGGCTCCCTCCAGAAAACGTTGAGTTTCAGGCCAATGGCAACAGGACGATTATGGTTGGGCGATCGGTGAGGTCACAGTCCTGCTTGACTGACAAAACTAGAAAGCCGGAATGTGCTTGAGGACAGTGAATTCACGCTGCAAGGATTGTTCCGATTGACGGTATGAAGCCATAGTGGGTTCAGGGTCTGGAGC
>NZ_JBLZFX010000061.1:0-34578 GCF_050753345.1 Alkalinema pantanalense CENA528
GTCGCATTCGGGGCTATTTATCCACCTTGCGCAAGCAGAATATCAATCTTTTAGACGCTCTCGTTGGATTGTTCTCGGGCAATCCTGTGTCGCTTAAACCACAGCCTGAGTAGTTACCCTGAAATTTTGATTTCCTGCTCATTCTTGTTGTAATTTTGGTGAATCAGATGAATGATACTGCTGCTAATTCTTTTGGTAATTTCTCTACTAATTTCTCCACTGATTCCTCCACTGATTCCTCCACTGACACCCAACATTCTGGACGAACCCAGGAGGAACTGCGTTTAGAAGAGGCTCGATCGCACGCAGCCCATTGGCGACGCTGGGGGCCGTATTTAAGCGATCGGCAGTGGGGCACGGTACGGGAGGATTACAGCCCCTATGGTTCCGCTTGGGATTACTTTAGCCATGACCAGGCGCGTTCTCGGGCCTACCGTTGGGGGGAGGATGGCCTGCTGGGGATTTCCGATAACCATCAGCGCCTATGCTTTGCGATCGCGCTGTGGAATGGGGAAGATTCGATCTTGAAAGAACGCCTATTTGGGTTGACGGGGAATGAGGGGAATCATGGTGAAGATGTCAAAGAATACTATTTTTATTTGGACAATACACCGACTCATTCCTACATGAAGGCGTTATATAAGTATCCCCATCAAGCATTTCCCTACAGCCAATTGGTAGAAGAAAATCGGCAGCGCGATCGCCATCAGCCGGAGTTTGAATTGTTGGACACGGGAATTTTTGATGAAAATCGCTACTTTGATGTGATGGTGGAATATGCCAAGCGATCGACAGATGATATTCTGATTCGGGTGACGGTAACCAACCGAGGGCCAGAAGTAAAAACGCTGCATCTGCTGCCTACTCTGTGGTTTCGCAATACTTGGTCGTGGAATAGAGAGTCATGGAATGGAGAGTCTGATAAACCGATCTTGCAGGCCCTTGAAGGTTATCACTTACCGATCGTTCAAGCTGCCCATCCAACCTTGGGTAAACGCTGGCTCTATGCGCAGGAAAACGGAGAAGTTCTGTTTACGGAAAATGAAACGAATAGTGAACGGGTCTTTTCCTTACCGAATGATTCTCCCTATGTTAAAGATAGCATTCATCGATACATGATCGAAGGTGAGAAAAATGCGGTCAATCCCGATCGTGTAGGAACTAAAGCGGCACTGCATTATCCGATGGAATTGGCTCCGGGAGAAGTGCGAACAGTTCAATTACGGCTGAGTGATCTATCTCCGGATCAGGTGGAAGCGCTGGCTTCGGATCGATCGGTGTTTACAGCTGAATTCGATGCCACGTTCCTAGCACGTCAACGGGAGGCGGATGAATTCTATCAACGAATTACGCCCTTTGCGCTGGATGAGGATGCTCGAAATGTCCAGCGGCAGGCGTTTGCGGGAATGCTGTGGTGTAAGCAGTATTATCACTATATTATTGAAGATTGGTTAAAAGGAGATTCATCAGCTCAACCACCCGCTGAACGAAAACGGGGACGTAACTACGAATGGGTTCATCTCCATACGGATGATATTTTATCCATGTGTGATAAGTGGGAGTATCCTTGGTTTGCGGCGTGGGATTTGGCGTTTCATTGCATTCCGTTGGCGATGATCGATCCGGATTTTGCCAAGTATCAGTTAGATGTGTTGACGCGGGAATGGTACATGCATCCCAATGGTCAAATTCCGGCCTACGAGTGGGCGTTTGGGGATGTCAATCCTCCAGTCCATGCCTGGGCGACTTGGCGCATTTACCAAATTGAGCAAAAGCTGTATGGCAAGGCCGATCGCGTATTTTTAGAGCGTGTGTTTCAAAAGCTCATGCTGAATTTTACCTGGTGGGTGAATCGCAAGGATGTGGAAGGCAGAAATGTCTTTCAAGGCGGCTTTTTAGGATTGGATAATATTGGTGTGTTCGATCGCAGTGCGGCGTTGCCGACGGGGGGCCATATTGACCAGTCCGATGGAACGAGTTGGATGGGCATGTATTGCCTGAATATGCTGACGATCGCCCTAGAACTCGCCAAGACCAATCCTGTTTACGAAGACATTGCCACAAAGTTTTTTGAGCATTATCTCTACATTGCCGATGCGATGAATCGGATTGGTGATATGGAAGTTTCGCTCTGGAATGAGGAGGATGGGTTTTACTATGATGTTTTGCATTTACCGGACGATCGACAAATTGAATTAAAAGTTCGATCGATGGTGGGTTTAATTCCATTGTTTGCCGTGGCGACGCTAGAACCTGAGACCTTGCAGCAATTGCCGAATTTTAAGAAACGCTTGGAGTGGTTTATTCAGCATCGATCCGATCTGCGCCGCAATGTGGCCTGTATGGAGACGCGCGGTGTGGGGGCACGGCGGTTGCTCGCGATCGCGTCTCAGGATAAGCTCCAGCGTATTTTACAAAAAATGCTGGATTCTTCCGAGTTTTTGAGTGACTTTGGGATTCGTGCGGTTTCGCGCTTCCATGGGGAAAATCCCTATATTTTCTATGCCAATGGTCAGGAATGCCGTGTGGACTATGAACCTGCCGAATCTAGTAGCGGTTTATTCGGCGGTAATTCCAATTGGCGTGGGCCGATTTGGTTCCCAGTTAATTTCCTGTTGATTGAATCTTTGCAAACGTTCCATCGCTATTTTGGGGCTGAATTTCAGGTGGAATGTCCGACGGGATCGGGCCAGTGGATGAATCTTCAGGAAGTGGGGAGGATGCTATCCCAACGGTTGACGCAAATTTTTCTGCGCAATGATGCTGGCGATCGTCCCGTATATGGGGGGAGTGCGATCTTTCAAACCGATCGCCATTGGCAAGATTTCATTTTGTTCTATGAGTACTTCCATGGGGATAACGGTGCTGGGATTGGCGCGAGTCATCAAACGGGCTGGACAGGATTGGTGGCAGCGCTGATTCAGCAGTTGGGAGAATGGGATAGGATCTCTGATCAGGCTATGGCTGATTTAGTTCGCTGAAACTGGCGTTGATTGTAGATGATACGGTAAAGCCGATCGTTGAATGAACGATCGGCGGGTTAACTCTAAATCAAGTCTTTAGGAGAAATGCTAATGCATAATGTAATGCGAGAGACAGTTTTAGAATCTTGGAAAATTAAGGCTGACGTAGGGCTACATAGTCTTGAAGTTGCCTCTTGGCGGCGTCAAAGGAATCTCTAATCGCAACGTAAAGATCTTCGTGGGAATGATTAGCGTCGGAATTACGATTGACAATGATTTCCTTGCCGGGAACTGAAAGATCGATGCGCACTTGGTAGAGATTACCTTGCTGATGGCGGCCTGCTGTGCTTTCTAGGGTGACTCGACAATTAGTAATGCGATCGAAGAACTGGGTGAGTTTCTCTACTTTTTCTTGAATGGCAGTTTCGATCGCGGGAGTAACGGAAAAGCTACGGCTGATGATTTGAAGCGGGATTTGCATAATTTACTCTCTCCGGTCGAGTCGAGTAACTTCTTTGTATGCTTTTAGAGTAAGACGCAAAGTTGAGGAACTTGTGAAGGGGATTGTAGTCTTTGTAACAATTGGTAACGAGGGATTGAGTGCGATCGGGTCAGCGCTGCCCAGATTCCCTCGCTTTCCTTTGATAGCGACGATTAAGCCTGGAGCGCGATTTCCGCTTCAATGACGCTGGGCTCGGCGGTTCTGCGCAGTTGAAAGCCGAGTTTCTCGCACACATGTTGCATATCCCGATTTTCGCTGAGAATGGTGGCCCGAATCCAATCTAATCCTTCTGCCTTGCCAATCTCGATTAATCGACGCAAAATTTCGCTGCCTAAACCATGGTGTTGATAGCGATCGCTGACGAGTAACGAAAATTCGGCTTCGTTGATGCCGTGCTGCTTGCTGAGACGCCCAATGGCTAAAATTTCCCGTTGTTCCGTTTCGGGATTTTGGTAATCAGCTACTAGCGCCATTTCCCGATCGTAGTCGATGCAGCATAACCGTAATAGCCGTTCATGGGCAATGCGTTGACTCAGTTTAATTAAATGGAAATAACGCAGATAGACACTCTGTTCTGACAGTGTTTTGTGGAACTGAATCAGCAACGGTTCATCCTCTGGTCGGATGGGGCGAATGGTGACGGTTGTGTTGTCGTTAAGGTGCCAGAGGGAGCAATATTGTGTGGGATAGGGGCGAATGGCGGGTTTAGCGATCGAGGTTTGGGGCGTGGCGCGATCGTGGAGCACAACCCGTCCATCCAACGCCATTAACGTATTTCCGTGGGCTAGGAGCGGATTGATTTCAATTTCCTTGATTTGCGGCTGCTCAACGATGAGTTGACTAAACCGAACAATTAACTGCTCTAGGGCGGCACAATCTACGGGCTGTTCACCGCGTACCCCTTGCAGTGCATGGTAAATTTTGGTACGTTCCATGAGCCGTTTGGCTAAGGTGGTTGTGAGAGGCGGTAGCGCGATCGCGACATCTTGAAAAACTTCCACCCACTGGCCTCCGGCTCCAAAGGCTAAAACTGGCCCAAACAGGGGATCGTAGCTACTCCCGATGATCAGTTCGTAGCCCTTCTGAGTCAACATCGGTTGGACGGTGACGCCATTGAAGGCCCTGTCTCCCGCTTTTTGCGTTACGGATTGCTGAATCGTTTTATAGGCTGTTCTCACAGCGTCTGCATTGCGAATATTCAGTTGCACACCACCGACGTCGGTTTTGTGGGTAATGGTTTGCGATAGCAATTTCAGAACGACTGGATACCCGATCGCTTCAGCAATTGCTACTGCTTGATCTTCATCCATTGCTTTCTGGGTTGCGACGATCGGAATGTCATAGGCTGCCAAAATCGATTTAGCTTCGATTTCGGTTAGCAATGTCCGATCTTGGTCTAACGCTTGCTGTAGAATGCTCTGAACCGTCGATCGATGGGGCGCGTGGTTGTTTTCAGACGATAAAACAGGTGTTTCATAGATACTGCGCAGGTTTTGGCTGTAGCGCCAAAGGTAGTTAAACATCCGCGCTGCCGTATCGGGAAAGGGGAAGGTGGGAATGCTGGCTTGGTTGAGCAGTTCTGCCCCGGCTTCCACTTCGATATCGCCCATCCAACTGGCCAAAATGGGTTTCCCGAGGTTGGCATATTTCTGCAAGCGCTGGGCGGTTTGGGTGGGATCGGTCATGGCCTGGGGCGTTAGAATCACCAGTAATCCGTCGCTGTTGGGATCTTGTGCGGCAATTTCAATGGCTTGGGCGTAGCGATCGGGGGTTGCATCACCCAAAATATCGATCGGGTTGCTGTGGCTCCAGTGGGCGGGCAGAACCTGGTTGAGGGCTGCGATCGTCTCGTCAGCAAGTTCTGCAAGCTGTCCCCCGTCGCCAATTAGTGCATCGGTGGCGAGAACCCCTGGGCCTCCGGCGTTGGTAATAATCGTGAGGCGTTTGCCCTTGGGCCGGGGTTGTTTCGCCAGAACTTCGGTGATGTCAAATAATTCGGAAATGCTATTGACCCGCAGCACCCCACATCGCCGTAGGGCGGCATCAAAGACGGCATCACTGCCTACCAATGCGCCTGTATGGGAGGCAGCGGCTTGGGCGGCGGCTTGGGTGCGGCCTGCTTTAATGACAATAATGGGCTTGGTCAGGGCGACTTCCCGCGCGGCGGACAGGAACGATCGCACATCGCCTACGGATTCCATATACAGGACAATGCTTTTGGTGTAGGGATCATCGCCTAGGTAGTAAATCAAATCGCCCCAGTCCACATCGGCCATAGACCCGATCGAAATGAATTTGCTAAACCCAACGTTTTCCCGGAAACTCCAGTCCAGAATGGCGGTACAAAGGGCTCCACTTTGACTGATAAAACCGATATTACCGGGTTGGGAGATCGTGCTGGCAAAGGTGGCGTTAAATCCATTCTGGGGATTCATGACGCCGAGGCAATTGGGGCCGATGATCCTGAGTTGACCACGCTTTGCCTCGGCTAAAACCTGTTGTTCTAAGGCCGTGCCGTCTGCGCCAATTTCCTTGAAGCCTGCGGATAAAATAATCGCTGCTTTGACGCCTATATCAACGCATTCGTGGACAATCTGGGGAACGGTTTGAGCAGGGGTAACGATAACAGCTAAGTCAATTTTTTCTGGAATGCTTCCGATCGTGGGATAGGCTTTGATGCCTAGTACATTATGGTGCTTGGGATTGACTGGAAAAACGGTGCCGCCAAAAGGATGGCTAATTAAATTCCAAAGAACGGTTCGACCTACGCTGTTGACTCGTTCCGTTGCACCAATAACGGCAACGGTTTTGGGTTCAAAGAAGATATCGAGGGGATGGTGCTCCGATCGAAGGATGTCATGGGCGCGATCGGTGCATTGGTTGACTGAAACTTGCATAACCCACTCCTTGTAGGTTGGCCCGTGTTGGTTGGCTTATGTTAATTGGCCTATGTTAATTGGCCCATGTTATCTTGACCCATGTTATATTGGCCCATGTTAATTGGCCTGTATTGGTTGGTCTCTGTAGGTTGGTTGATTCTGCTGTGGGGAAGGTCAGATTGTGGGTGGGTTATCTCATCAAACACACCCACAATTTGCTGTCCAACTTTGAGGCTACTCGTCAATCACTAACAACCAATCTTTTGTAGCCCATCGCTTGGGAAGTCCTCTGGCAACTCATTGGTTGCGAAGTTCGCGTTTGGTGAGGGGCCATGGTAGGCGGCGAGATACAAATCCTGTAAATCTTGGATCAAGGGATAGCGCGGATTGGCCCCTGTGCATTGGTCATCAAAGGCTTGTTCTGCCATAGTCTCTAGGTGATCCAGGAATTGCGGTTCATCGACGGCGATCGCGTCTTTAATGGTTGCAGGTACGTCTAATTTGCGTTTTAGGTCTTCGATCGTGGCAATCAGGCGTTCTACTTTCTCCGCTTCGTTGCTGCCGCCGAGGTTGAGATAATCGGCGATGCGGGCATAGCGCCATTTGGCGTTGGGGTATTTATACTGCGGGAAGATCGCTTGCTTGAAGGGAACATCCGTCGCATTGTAGCGAATCACTTGGGTGATCAGTAAAGCATTCGCTAGACCATGGGGCACATGGAATGCTGAACCCAATTTGTGTGCTAGGGAGTGACAAATGCCGAGGAAGGCGTTGGCAAAGGCCATTCCGGCCATGGTGGCGGCGTAATGAACTTTCTCGCGGGCCTTGGGATTGTCGGCTCCTTCTTGGTAGGCGGCGGGCAGATATTTGACGAGCAGTCGAATCGCTTCCAGGGCTAACCCGTTGGTAAATTCTGAAGCGAAGACAGAGACATAGGCTTCGATCGCGTGGGTGAGGGCATCCAAGCCACCGTAGGCGGTCAACTTCTTCGGCATGTGCATGACGAGTTCTGGATCGACGATCGCCATATTCGGGGTCAGGGCATAGTCGGCGAGGGGGTATTTAATGCCTGTGCGGGTGTCTGTGACCACGGCAAAGGGCGTGACTTCTGATCCGGTGCCAGAGGTAGTGGGAATGGCAATCATCATCGCCTTTTGGCCGAGAGGCTGCACCTCATAGACCCGCTTGCGAATGTCCATAAAGCGTGTGGCCAAGCCCTCAAATTCCGTCTCCGGTTGTTCGTACATCAGCCACATGACCTTGGCGGCATCCATGGGCGACCCGCCGCCGATCGCGATGATGACATCCGGCTCAAACAGTTGAATTTGACTCAGACCCCGTTGCACGGTATCTAGGGAGGGATCGGGTTCGACATCGTAGAACGTTTGATGGGTGATGCCGAGATGGTCTAAGGTGTCGGTGATGGGTTTGGTGACGCCAAGGTCAAATAACGGTTTATCAGTGACGATAAAGGCGCGTTTCCGATCGGTGATTTCCTTCAGGGCAAAGGAAACGGCTCCGTACTTGAAGTACACCTTGGGCGGCACACGGAACCACAGCATGTTTTCCCGCCGTTCGGAGACGGTTTTGACATTCAATAAATGGTGGGGTGCGACGTTGGCTGAAATGGTGTTACCGCCCCAGCTACCGCATCCTAGCGTTAACGAGGGATCAAGGTGGAAGTTGTAGAGATCACCGATCGCGCCTTGGGAGGACGGAGTATTAATTAACACCCGTGATGTTTGCAGATGGGTTTCAAATTCTTGAATGTGACGGTGGTTATTCGGTGCGGTATACAACACTGCGGTGTGACCTTTTCCGCCAAATTCAACGAATTTTTCTGCGGTTTGTACGGCTTCCGAAAACGTTTGCACCCGATACATGGCCAGAATCGGAGTTAGTTTCTCATGGGAGAAGGGTTCTGATTCCCCAATGGTTTCAACTTCAGCAATCAAAACCTTGGGCATAGTTGGGGGCGTGCCTTCTGGAGTGCCCCAGCCTTCCAGCGTTAGTCCAGCAATCTCAGCAATTTTGGCGACGGGTTGCCCGACGATCGCGGGATTCATATGGCCATCTTCGAGGACGTGCTGACGCAATTGATCCTTGTCTGCGGGGCTGAGGAAGTGGGCACCCCGATCGTGGAATTCCTGTTTAACGGCTTCGTAGACTTCATCCATCACAATGACGGCCTGTTCACTGGCGCAGATCATGCCGTTGTCAAAGGTTTTACTCAGCAGGATGGAGGAGACGGCCATTTTGATGTGCGCGGTTTCGTCAATCACCGCTGGGGTATTGCCTGCACCCACGCCCAGGGAGGGATGGCCGGAGGAGTAGGCGGCTTTCACCATGTTGGGGCCACCCGTTGCAATAATCAGCTTGATGTCGGGATGGCGCATCAGAGCTTGGGACAGGACGACGGTGGGTTCCTCAATCCAGCCAATGATCCCCTCGGGGGCTCCGGCGGCGACGGCGGCTTTCAGGACGGTTTTGGCCGCTTCGATCGTGCATTGTTTGGCTTTGGGGTGGGGTGAAAAAATAATGGCATTGCGGGTTTTCAGTGCCAGCAATGCCTTAAAGATGGTGGTGGAGGTGGGGTTGGTGACGGGGACAACGCCTGCAAGGATGCCAACGGGTTCAGCGATTGTCTGATAGCCCAGGGCCTCATCTTCTTCTAGAATGCCGCAGGTTTTTTCGTGTTTGTACTTGTTGTAGATGAATTCTGAGGCGAAGTGATTTTTGATCACTTTATCTTCTATGATGCCCATGCCGGTTTCCTGGACGGCGAGCTTGGCTAAGGGGATCCGGGCGACGTTGGCGGCCTGGGCGGCGGCTTTAAAGATGAGATCGACCTGTTCCTGGCTGTAGGTGGCAAAGGTCGCTTGGGATTCTTTGACGGACTGAATCAGGGTTTCGAGAGATTGGAGATCCGTAACATGCAGATGAGTGACCATGAGGAAAACCCTCAACTGATTGCTTCAAAACTTTTGATTTTTACTATAAGGAGTAGAGTTGAGGATCTTGTGAAGATGGCTAGAAACTTAATCATTATGAGTGTTTCCTGATAAGGTTGGGGTTTCCTGATGATTGCCCAGATCTGGAAAAGCAACCGTATCAATAGCTGCGGTAATAATCGCATCAATAAATTATGGTAACAATCGTATCAATAACTGCATTGGCAACCGTATTAGCAACTATATTAGCGACTCCATTAGCAAATTGTGATCAGCAAATTCTAGGTAAAGGATCTCCGCTGAGTTGCGTGAGAATGCGCTTGACCCCAAGAGAATTGCGGATGGTGACGTAGCCCCGATCGAGGTTGGGAGCCTTCGATCGCACGTGACCAATGACACAGGCTTGCTGGGGAAAATATTGATTGAGGATGCTTAAGGTGACTTCGACGGTATCGGGGGGCACAAAGGCAATAAAGCGTCCTTCATTGGCGACGTAGATGGGATCAAGCCCCAGAATTTCGCAGGCTCCGCGCACGGCTTCGTGGACGGGAATGGCTGCGTCGGTTAATTCAATTTCAACGTTAGCGGCTTCTGCTAGTTCGATCGTGGCGCTGGCGAGTCCGCCTCGGGTCAGGTCGCGGAGGCAATGGAGGGGGATGCCTTGATCGAGTAATGCCAAAATCGGCTCTGCTAGGGGGGCGCAGTCACTTTCGATCGGGCTGTCAAACTGGAGTCCTTCTCGTAGGGCCATGATGGCCATGCCATGCCGACCCAAATCACCGTTCAAGAGAAGGACATCGCCCACTTGAATTGATCGAGGGGCTATCGTTGCAGAGTGTTCTACAATACCAATTCCCGTAGTGTTGATAAATAGGCTACTACCACTATGACCCTGATCATGGTTACGATCGACAACTTTATCAATAACTTTTGTGTCTCCTGTAACGATCTGGACTTTTGCTTTGTCTGCGGCGGCTTGCATTGACTGGATGATGTTTTCTAGGGTCGCGATCGGGAATCCTTCTTCGATAATCAATCCAACACTGAGGTAGCAGGGACGGCTGCCAGCCATGGCTAGATCGTTAACGGTTCCGTTGACCGCTAGGGAACCAATATCTCCACCAGGGAAAAATAACGGTTGAATTACGTAGGAATCCGTCGTAAATGCAATCCTAACGTCACCTAGGTTAATGACAGTGCTATCGTGACGTTGATTGAGGAGAGAATTATTGAAACTGGGTAAAAATAATCCTTCAATGAGCTGCTGCATCAATTTCCCACCCCCACCATGTCCCATGAGAATCTGTTCGGTTTGGTGAAGCGGTAAAGGACAGTTAAAATCGACAGAATCCTGCATGATGGTGATTAAAGAAATTCGTGGACTCTAGTGGGTCGTTAGCGCGAGGTGGACGGGTGAGAACGGGTGAGGGATTGATAGTGGTAATAGGCGGCGCAGGCTCCTTCTGAGGACACCATGGGAGCTCCAAGGGGATGCTCGGGGGTGCACCGGGTGCCAAAGGCGGAGCATTGGTAGGGTTTCTGTAAGCCTTGTAAAATCAAACCGCTGATGCAGTCGGAATTTGGGTTCTCTTCTGTGTTTTCTTTTAGGTTTTCTAAAGTATTGCTGGAAAGGCTCAGTGGTGGTAGGGCAAAGCGTTGGACGGCGTCAAAGTTAGCATAACTAGGCTTTAATCGTAATCCGCTGTTGGGGATAGTTCCTAGGCCGCGCCACGATCGATCGCAGACCTCAAACACCTGTTGCATGGCTGACTGGGCGGTGAGATTTCCTGTCCGCTGTACCGATCGGGCATATTGATTTTCCACTTGGGCGGTGCCCGCTTCTAATTGCTGCACACAGTGATAGATGCCCTGCATGATATCCAAGGGCTCGAACCCTGTGACGACGATGGGAACGTGATACCGATCGGCGATCGGGTCGTATTCCTCGTAGCCCATGATGGTGCAAACATGTCCTGCGGCTAAAAATCCTTGAATTTGGCAGTGGGGAGCGGCTAACAATTGTTCCATGGCGGGGGGAACGAGGACATGGGCCACTAACATCGAAAAATTGCTCAATGGCTGTTGCTGGGCAAGATGCACTGCCATGGCGGTGGCAGGCGCGGTGGTTTCAAAGCCCACGGCAAAAAAGATGACTTCACGATCGGGGTTATCCTGGGCAATTTTCACCGCATCCAAGGGGGAATACACGGTTCTGACATCGCCGCCCTGGGCTTTGACGCTCAGTAGGTCGCGATCGTGGCCGGGAACCCGCAACATGTCCCCAAAGGAGCAGAAAATCACCTGCGGTTGGGCGGCGAGCCAGAGGGCTTGTTCGATCGTTTCCATGGAGGTAACACAGACGGGGCAACCGGGGCCATGGACGATCGTCAGGGCGTTGGGGAGTAATTGGTCGAGGCCAAACTTAACGATCGTGTGGGTCTGTCCACCACAGATTTCCATAATTGTCCAAGGCTGTGTTGTGATGTCTGCTATCTTTTGTGCATATTGTTGAATGGTTGATGCATTGCGATATTCATTAATATATTTCATCCTACGCCTCCTCGGATGCCTGTGCTTGGGCATTGGCCATGGCTTCGAGGTCGGCAAAGATTTGCTGGGCTTGGTCAGCATTGAGAATGCTAATGGCAAAACCTACGTGAACAATGACATAGTCGCCAACTTGTACTTCTGGAACATAGGCCAAATTGACTTCTTTCGTAATCCCTCCAAATTTAACGAATCCCGATCGGGTTAGGGGCTCATCGTTGGTAATGTTCAAGAGTTCTCCAGGAATTGCAAGACACATGGTAGGAGGTTGCCTAACTCAGGATTAGTTCACAGTAATTTGGGCCGATCGAGGATGAAAAATTCCTACTCATAGAAGTCTATATAGCCGATTCAGGGATTCCTGTTGTTCTAACTGTTTTACTTTATCAGTGAGGTGATCGATTGTTTTCTGTTGTTGTTGTATCACGGTCGAAAGTGTTTCAATCATTGTTCGATCGTCTTTAACGGCTTTTGTCAAAATTGCAACAATGTCCAGAACTTTAATGGCTTTTCCTTCAGAATCGGTTAATAGCTCTGGGGCTTCTTCTGCAATAAATCCGGCATGTAAAGCTGCATGGTGATCATTTTTGAAACTGAATTTTACAGGTGTTAACTGGCTGAGCAAGGTGGAAACTTCTTGGCTAGAGAGGTCAACGATCTGATTTTTCAGGGTTTGGGAGGAAGGAGAGGCCAATCTTCCGGAGATAACGTCACCTTCGATCGTCCCATACACCTTGAGTGCGATGTCATCCTGGGGATCGCCCCCAATCCCTGCTTTACCCCGGACAGTGAGGTCATGATTTAGGGCGAGGGTGTTGGTTAGGTGATCGTTCAGTTGGGAAAGTTTGCGATCGACGTAGGTTTTGACTGCTTTTTGGGTGGGAATGGTCAGTTCAGAAAATTCGTTGCCGGTGGGGAGGAGAGTGTCGTTGGGGGAGAAGTTATTGATGGGGACGCCATGCAGGAGTTGAATGACTCCGCTGATGGTGAGATTTTGGGTGAGAAAATCTTGGGTGCGTGACCCCCCTTGGTTAGCTTTGCTATTTAAGCTATTTTGGAGGTTGTTTAAGCTGCTTTGGATGTCGGCTTGGAGTGGTTGAATCTGTTGATCGACGTAGGTTCGCGCTTCGGAGAGAATGGCCTCTCGATCGCTTTGGAGTGGTTGAATCTGTTGATCGACGTAGGTTCGCGCTTCGGAGAGAATGGCCTCTCGATCGCTTTGGAGTGGTTGAATCTGTTGATCGACGTAGGTTCGCGCTTCGGAGAGAATGGCCTCGCGATCGTTGGTTCCCCGATTGAGAGAAAAAACACTAAGGGGCGTTGTTGTGGCGGCGGCGGTAGGGGTAGCGTTCGATCGGTTATTGGCAGCGGCTTCGTCTCTTAATTCCTGTCCTAGTTTGGTAATTTCTCGATCAACATAGCTAATATCTGCTTTGGTACTTAGAGTAGGATTAAGACTTCTGATTTGACTATCAACATAGTTATCAACATAGGTTTTGACAGCGGACTCAGTGGGTAGCTTCGAGTTACCTGCGGTTGAGCTAATATTGGATGTAAAGGCAGTGATTAAGATTGAACCTGCGTTGAATTTTAGATTTCCTGCAATGGTTAGGTGTTGGGTGTCGAACGGTTGGTTGAATGCTCCAGTTTTATTCGCTTTTGTATCAACGGCAGCAGCGATTGTGCTAATCCGATTGGTGATGGGTTGTAGGACAGTATCAACGTAGGTATCAATATAATCCTTAACGGTTCTGTCTGTAGGAATGGCTGTGTGAAAATCTGTTAGAGTTCCATTGGCAGAAATACTATTGATAACTACTCCTGAACTGCCCAGAGTCAAGGTTGCAGCAGTTATACCGTTGGTCACAGAGAGTGAATTAAATTGTCCATTGCCTGAAAGACTTAAGCTGTCCCCGGTTAAGATGGCTCCGTTGATGGTTCCTGTTGCAGTCAGACTGGCTGCGCTAATGCCATTGGTAACGGTTAAATCGCCTAGTTGACCACTTCCAGTGATTTCTAGACTATTGCCTGTGATTTTGCCAGTCGCAGTGAGGCTGTTGGTACTAGTGTCGTTAGTTACTATAAAAGAGTTGGCTTGACCGCTGCCGGATAGTCTTAAACTCTTGCCTATTAATGTATCTCCTTCAATATTGCCTGTAGTATTCAGGCTTGCAGCAGTAACTCCATTCGTTACCTGTAAGGAATTCAGTTGACTGTGCCCTGTAATCTCTAAACTGCCCCCTGTAATATTCTCCGTTGCTTTGAGACTTCGGGTTTGAATGTTCTGAGTGATGGTAAGGGACTCTAGCTGGCCGTTACCTGTAATTTCTAAACTTGCGCCCTTGATTTTTCCAGTGGCCTCTAGGCTACCGGTGGTAATGTTATGGGTAATCGATGCAGAATCAGCGGTGATGGCGGCACTGGCATGTAATGCTTGGGTTTTGATGTTGCCTTCGACGTGGAGCGTCTCGATCGGTCGATCGGTGCCAATGCCGACGCGCCCTAGGGGGGTTACGATGAACTGGGGTTTGGCATCGCTATCTTCCAGTCGAACGATCGTAGGTTGATAGGTAAAGGAAGGGCTACTGGCTGTGACTGGTTTCTCTAACTTGGCGATCTTAGCGTTGGAGTCTTGAGGGTCGGCATCTACCGATAATACAGAGTTTCCAGTTGTATCGCCACTGATAAACAAGGTATCGCCTGGATGAAGTTCCTGAACGCCAGAACCGCTTAATAGTGTCTTGTCTGAGGCATCGACGGACAGCGTTCCTTGAATGGGTTTGGTGGGCGTATTGCGGACATGCAGCCGTGCGATCGGTTGCTTGGTGCCAATTCCTAAGCGACCATCAATGCGATCGTTGCCTGCGCCTTGGTGTGTAATGTAGAGATTATTCTGAAGTTCCAGCACTCCACTGAGGACGCCTCCAATAGATCCTAAGCAGCTACTGAGCGGTGGAAATAATAATCGACTATCTTGTAATGATTGCGTAATAAATTGTTTTGGCTGATTTATTGGATTAATAACAGCATTGCTAGCTGCATTAGTAGTCGAACCACCAACAGAATTACCGATCGAATCACTATTCAGATTAACCAGAGAATTACTAGAAAGATTTTGAGGCAAATCTCCTGTGGTCTTCAATTGCACCATGGCTAATAATGCATAGTGATGTTGAATGCCTTGGGGCGGCTGGGCAAGGGGTTGGGCAATGCCTTGGGAGGGCTGGTCAAGGGATTGCTCAATGCCATCGCTCGGCCAGTCAATCTGATCAATTCTTGCTGCAATTAACCAATAATCGCCCGTTTCGTAAATAGAATTTTCAGCAAACTTAACCTTAATTCCTTGTTCTAACTCAATATATTCCTTGTTGGTGGGAATTTCTGCGAGGGTTCCCATATGCCATCGCCGAACCACAAGATTGCTACCTTCGGGAATTGGCCCTGTGAGCCGCGATCGATCGAAGGTAATTTTGCGAAGTGAAGCACTCTGGAAGGGAACTAGAACACCGGGTTGGCCGTTTAATTCATTTTCCTGACTTGTTATTTCTAACCACCACTGTTCTGATTTCAAGGATTGCCATCCCTGTTGATCAAATTTGGTGACAATGACGTTATCTTCAATTTTTTCGATCGCGCTGGCTACACTTGCATTATCCCGTGACCATTTGAAGGTAGCAGTTCCTAAGGTTCCTCCTTGGTGAATTTCAACGCGATATAATTGATTCTCCAAGGGTTGCTGCGCAAAGGACTTAGCCGTCATCAGCGCTTGGCGATCTTTGTGATTTTGGACAAATAAATTCCAGCGATCGACTAAAATATCGTACTCCGTCTCATCGGGTGCCGCTGGGCTCGGGAGGCTGGGTAATTCATCCGTTGCTTTGAGTTTTAATTGCCAGATGGTTTGCGTGCGGGTGGTGGTATCCGGGATTTCCAATGCCTTTTCGCGAATTGTTGAATCCTCCACGGCGGTAATGTGCCGCTCCCAAACATCTAAATAAACGGCATAGACTGCGGATTCCTGGAGGGAAAGGCTGGGGGCGCGGTAGTCCGGCTGGGTAAGATAGGTTACCAGGCGGTGAGCGGTTGTGGGCACCAGAATGTTTTCGCTCAGGGTGAGAACGCCCGTCTGACGATCGACGTTCGTAATTTTTACCCAGAGATCGGTCTGATTGAGGGCTGTTTCCGGGGTGGAATTAACGACGTTTTGTTTGGGAATGGCGAGCCACTGATTGGGTTCTAAGGGCCGACCATCAACAATCAGGGTGGAGGCACGGACAGTTTTTGTGGGGTTTTGTGCGTTTGAAGGCGAGTTGAGGGTGGTAATGCCTGTATCCGCCAGCGTTAAATTAAAAGCTGTGCCAATTTCGGCTTCGCAGAGAATGCCATCAACGTAGAACCGTCCCGCAGTGATGAGTAAATCCTCAGCAGTATTCGGCGAATCGGAAGGGGCTAGGGCCTTAACTTTAAAGGCTTCTGGGTTGGAGGTGCCAGAGGTGCCACCAATCATGTCGATCGCCTGAGATCGGGCAATATAGGCTTGAATATCCACTTGCTCATTCCAATCGGAATCGAGAAGCAAGCGACCCTGTTGCATCCGGACGCTGGTGAAGTGTTTTTGGGGATTGAACCGCAGTTGAGTAAAGTCGCCGCCCTTCATGGAAATTCTCCTCTAATCAATCGAAATTTAATGGATATGCAATCAAGTCATGTAAAAAATACCTGCCTCTAATCCAAATCGAAGGGATTCTTCTAGGCTAGCTTGCAAACTCTTTTCCCGTTGCGATTGCTTTAAAAAGTTAAACACCCCCATTTCTGCGCCATCTTCTGCACCCGTATAAAGTTCTACGGGACAGGTTCGATCGAGTTGGCCATAGCTGGGATTGCCCGATTGAAGGTTGGTAAATCGGGGTTGGAGGCGATTCATAATTTGTAATTTCTCTTCTAAATTGAGTATTCCACGGTTCATTGCGGCCCATGTTTTGCCTCCATCGATCGACTGGAAGAAATTCCCAACAACTGTGCCCATCTGAAGGGTTTTCGTCACTGGATCGAGGCTAAGTGCTGTGATGGCTGCGCCTCGGGTGATGCCATTGTTAACAGTGAACGGCTCCCAGGTTTGGCCACTGTCGATCGAGTGCCAGAGTTGGCCGTCGTCGGTGGCAGCGTAGAGTGGGTGGTGACGCACATAGGGGGTGCCGCTGGGCAGATCGGGACAGAAGGCCGAATCAACTTCTAATTGATGGTTGGACTGAATTTTAACGATCCGGCGGGATTGATCTAAGGCGGTTAGGATGTCTCCTTCTTGAAAATCTTCGGTAAAAAAGGTATTGGTTCCAATAATTTGAACGCCTTGGCTCGAGATCGTTCCCCTCGGTAGCGGACGCGGTAAGGTGGCAAGGGCGGTAATCCGGGTCTCTATGAGTCCTCCGGGTTCCCAGCGAGGTTGTCCGGGACTTAACCGAAAGATGCCATCCTCGGTTCCCGCAAACAGTTGGCCATTGCGATCGACGATGAGCGCGCTAATGTCCCGATCGGTCAGTCCATCGCTGACCGCTGTCCACCGCAGTTGGGGGGAAGTCAGATCGGCCAAGGCTGCCCGGAACACACCATTTCCCGCAGTGCCCAGCCACAGGTCATCGGCATGAATTAATAAGGCGGTGATGTTGGGGTTGGTTAAGCCCGTGTTAATTGTAAAAACTGTACCGGGTGGGAGGTTGGGATGGAAGGGGGCATTGAGGGTGAGGCGATAGTTATCGGTGATCTTGACCACTTTTCGACTTTGTCCCGCAGCGTTGATCAGATCTCCGACCCTGAGTTGGCTAACAAATGCGGTGGGCTGTTCTGCATTGCTTGAACCTATGATGCTCGTTCCATTGCTGGAAATTGTTCCTTGGCCTAGATTTCGGGTGGTTAATACCCGAGGGTTGTGTCTTGTGTCTTGTGATATGACTAGTAATCCATCGCCTGCAGTGGCTGCGAGTAAATGGGTCGCTAATGCACTGTTCTCGACAGGAAGGATTTCTGTAATTTGAGTATTGATCGCGGGTAGGTTGACCGATCGCCAAAGAATGGGTTCTCCTAACGTTAGTCTGTAGGGATTAAACCGATCGGCCTGGAAAAGGCTACCGTCTGCGCTGCCCGCCCAGAGGGTGACCGAGCCATCGGTTTGCGTATGGGCTAGGAGGGTGGTAATGGTGCGATTGGCGGGTTGTTGGGGCAGGGCTTCCCAGGCTTGTGCGCCAGATTTCCAAACGAAGATGCCGCCGCCTGCGGTACTGGCGATCGTTGTGGCTAGGGGGCGATCGGGGGTTTCTGGATTGGGATAGTTAAGGGCAACGATCGCGCTGACGGGTGCGGGTAAGGGATTCAACGTTTCCATCAGGGCTTGCTGGGGTTGACAGCGGTAACGTGTGGGGGTGCGCGATCCTTCAGGGACGTAGCAGAATCTCAGACAACCGACCTGTTGCCGTAGCGTTGTCACTTTTTCGGTAAAGAGACTATTGCTAGCTTGTAAACTGCGTGCTTTAACTGATCCTAAGACAGTTGTTGTATTAACTGTCATCGCTGCCCCGATCGCGAGAATTGCCGGTTGAAGTACGTTCTCTGGATTGTTGGCATTTTCGTTATCAGAGACATTAAGAGAACCATCGATAATGCAATCTTCAAGCTGAAGTTTGGGAACGGTATCCGCTAGCACTAACGATCCGGTCAGGCTCCGTTTGAGGCTGATTTCTAAGCGATCGTTTTCCCCTGGAATGTCCTCAGCGGCATCTTCCCAGGGATTTTCGGGTACCTGTTCCGCTTGGGAGAATCCGATCGCGCTTTGAACTCCAGTCAGCAGATCATTAAAGCCTAAAAAGGCCAGCCGCATCAGTTGCGCGAGATTTTGTTTGGGGGCGCTTTTATCGAGTCCTAGGCCGAGGCGAAACAGGTGCTGAATCAAGATCAGACAGTAAATAATTAACGCGAGGGGACGGGTTAAGAAAGAGCCGCATTCCTCAGTATCCTGGGGCGCGATCGCTTCGACGACTAATCCCTCGGTGGGCGATCGTAGGGTGCAATGGCGAATTTCTAGGTGCTGAAGTTGGCCAGGAAGGATGCGCAGTTGGCCTTCAATCAGTAAGCCGTCGAGGGTGAGTTGGTTAAAGACAACAGCCTCTAGGGTGGGGGTTCCCTGGAGGTTGAGATTGCCGTGGAGGTGGGGCCGATATCCATTGGCGGCAAGAATTTCTAGCTGACGATCGGCGGGCAATTTGACCGTGAGGTTGCCGGAATAGGTGCCATTGTCGCCTAGGACGATCGTGCCTTGGGTCGAATTGCGCGGTTCTTCAGGAATGATGCCGAGATATTGCCAGCCAACGCCATTGTGATCGGGTAATGGCTCGAGGTCGGTGAAGCCCAAGGCGGGGGAATCAGCAATAAAGAGAATTAACGTGCGGCCTGCGTAGAAGCCCAAGTCAAATTGACAGGCTTGTTCTAACGAGACGATCGAGCCTTCGCCATCGATCGCCTGACCGGGCTGGATTTCAATTCTAGCTAAGGGTTGATTGGGGGCGACGGGGGCAAGGGTTAAGCCGTCTAAAATTCGCCCCGCTGGACGTAGCCAGGATGGTCGATCGCTACCCTGGGGGGTTTCTAGGGATAATGCTTCCGGTGTAAGATAGAGATTGGCTAGAACAATGTAGGTTTCTAAATCGAGGGAATGCTCCTGGGAATGTACAGTACGATCGATCTTGCCCGGTTGAATAATTTGCGCAGTTCCTCGCGAATAGCGACGATCGGCCCCTGTGAATAGCACCAATTGCACAGTTTGATCGCGGTAGGGTTCCAAATTAAAGGCTTCCTGTCCAGTAAATGGGATGATGGCTCCCAGACTGTCCTTCGCTTGCCCCGCGCTGATCTGGACGGCGAGACGATCGGCGATGGGTGTGACTTCTAAGCCTTCGATAATTCGGGCGACGGGCATGAACGTGGCTTCTACCTGGGGAATATCGAGGTAGGCAAGGTGGAGGGTTTCCCGACGGGGATTGGGCTGTGTATTCGGTTGTGTGGCTTGTTTTTGTAATTCGGCTAGGGGGATAAATTCGATCTGTTGCGTTGTGCCCGACAATCGCCGTTCGATCGCCCAAACTAATTCGCCCCGTGTTCCCTGGTGGCTACGTAAATCAATGGCTTGGTTATCAGTCTGCGTGATGATGTTACCTTGACGATCGACGGCGGTACCTGCGGTGACAATCACTTCCATGCGCCCGTGGGGGGTGAGCACTTTGAAGCCTTGGACGATTCCGGCGTGAAAGGTTTGGTCGGGGTTGGGATAGTCGGGCAGGGCGGTCATTTGGCCGTCCCATAATTCCCAACCTGCCAACGGAATCAGCATTCCTGCTGGATAGGATTCGAGAACCGTTTCGGGAATCAGTTGGATGGGGGGTGGGAAGGTTTCTGAGAGCGGCAGGAGGGAGGCGACAACGATGAACCGTTGGGTTTCCAGGGAAAGTTTAGATTGATCGATTAGGGGTTTAAGGTCCAAGCTGAGGGGTTGGGCGATCGTGATCGATCGGCCTTGGGCATCTATGGCCAAACCCGAATAGATCACTAGCTGCGGTTGCAAGCAGCCGAATCCTTGGACAAATTCCACGGTTAATCCTTCGACGATGCCGGACTGAAACGGTGGCGGGGCGGGTAATTTGGCATCACCGATGATGCAGCTGACCCGATCGGGGGGCAGGATGATTTTCTGGAGGGGAATGGCGGTTTGATCCCGGAGGGCTTGCCAGGTTTGCACGGTGCGATTCCAGGCTTGGACTGCGCTGGCAAGCGGATTGGCCTGGGCGGATGCCGCTTGCTGGACTCGCCAAACTAGGGGATCGATCGCTTCAGCAAAGACGCTGGGATCTGCGGTGGCGTTGATGGAGAAGGCTTGGGTGAGGGGATTATCGGCGACTTCTTCCCGGTTGTACGGCCCACCGCCCACGTCACCACTGAAGCCATAGAGATAGCTGACTTCGACTGTTTTGGGGAGGGTGGTTCCAAGGAAGGCGAAGCGCCCCTGTTCGGGATCGATCGCGACAGTGGCCGGGGGCAGGGCGGTGGGGATAATAGATTGCCAGGAAAAATCTTCGGGATGGTTAGGCGTATTCTTGGTGAGCGATCGAATCTGAATTTCCTCAGGGGGAATGGGCTGCGGCTGTCCATCGATAAAAATTTGCAGGATGGGATTGCGGCCAAGGTAGTGGGCGACGGGGAGCGGCAATCCTTGGTTGTGGGCATGGCGACGATCGGCCAGTTCCTGCTCCAGTACAATGCGCCGTAACGGAGCGGGGACGTTGTATTCTGCGGCAAGGTGGAGAATGTCGGTTTCGGTTTGGGGGTGATTGAACAGGGGCGTGCGATCGTTGCCGAGGGGATCAAAGGTGTAGTAGCGGCCTGTGGCGGTACTGTCTGGCCCTGCGACCCGTCTTGCTAAGACCCGTTCTAGGGGATAGCTTTGCAATCGCCAAATGAATAATCCAATGTGCTGCACACTGTAGCGACCGCGATCGCGGGGTTCATTGGGAACACCCATCCTGCGAATTTCGGCGGTGTAAGCTACCCGTTGTTCAAAGGGACTACCAATTTGATCGGGTCGGCGGTTCGATCGTAAATCCACCGTCGTCAGTTCTGGGCGGACATGGCTGAGGTTTTGGGTGGTGGCAATGACTTGGTAAAATTCCACGGCCCGCGCCCGCCAATCGGTGACATCGCGGACTAATTGTTCTAAGACGGTGGCGGTGCCTTTGCGACGGCGGTAGGCGAGGGTATTGGCGACGTAGGCGCGGCGTTGTTGTTGCCCGTAGGTTTGCGCGGATTCCCCGTAGAGTTCCTGGGTACTGAGTAGATCGCCAATGTAGGGCACGACCCATTCTGCACAGGTTTCGATAAACCAGTTGTCGTAGAGATCGGTAATGTCCTGCTCAATGATGCGAAATTCACTTTCCACCGCTGCCAGTAAAGCCCGCAGGGGTTCACCTTCGGCAATGTCGCGTTGCCGATAGAGGGCAGGGAGGAGACTGTAGAGGCGATCTAGGGGCGGGTTCATGGGTCTAGTGAATAGAGCGGTGTATCAAGCGGTGTATCGAGCGGGCTTATCAAGGGGTTTATAGTGCCGGAATTGGCGTAAACAGAAGTCCGGCGGGATTGGGCAGTAGCAATTGGGCTGGGAGCGATCGGTTGGCGGCGAAGTCCCAGCGGGCGGGTTGGGCTAGCAATTGCTGTTCGAGGGCTTTGCTACTGCCGAGGCGGTAGAGGGCATCTAAATCCACAGCGATGATGCCGGGGACTTGTTGGATCGCGGCGATCGCTTCGGAGGCGGTAATGGCTTGACCAAAACGGCGTTGATTGAAGGCGAAGCTGTCGAGTAACCGCGATCGCACTTGGGTTTCGACGGCTTTAGCGTCGTAGCTTTCGTCAATTACCAGGCGAGCTTCGAGGTTAAAGCGGATGGCTTCGTAGGGATCAACTTGCACTTGCTGGATGGGATCGCGGGCTTCATCGATCGCGTCAATTAAGTTGAGATACAAACTGGATTCCAGGGGAATGTCCGCACCATTCACGCCCGCGATCGTTAAGTGAACGACTTGGGCATCGCCATTCCAGAGGGCCACGGATTGGGCTTTACCAATGCCGGCAAAGGTGCGGGCAAAGTCTTCAAAGTCGCGCAGGGATACGATGCGATCGAGGGTGCGGACGGTGCGGGGGACTTTGGTGCGGGCTTCGGCGAGGGATTCGCGATCGGCTCCGCCCGTGGCTGCTAGGGGATTAATCACGGATTGAATGCCCAAGGGGCGAGTTTTCAGCAAACTTAGACGCTCGGCAGGTACGTTCCCGGCGGTTCCGATTCCCGCACGATACAAGGCTGTAACGTTTTCCAGACCCGTTGGGAGGCGTGCGCCCTTGATGCCATCCCCAAAGATGACCCTTGTTGAGCCATCGTCTTCGGTGCGGAGGATATAGCGTCGATCGCGATCGTCCAGGGGATAGAGGGAGGGAGCTGATTTCCACAGCACGCCATCCACGCGCAATTCCAAGGTACTTGCCGAACCTGTGGCCGTTGCAGCGGAGACAAAGGTCAGCGGTTGTACTTTCAAAAAGAACTGCTGATTGGAAACCGTTCCATCGCCACTGCCTAGGGCTTCTTCGGTGGTTTCGCCATGGCTAGCTGCAATGACGTTAGCGTATACCTTAACGGTTGCTGGATCGTAGCTATGCTGTAAGGGATCTGATAGTTCTAGAATGGGTTTTTGTTGATCTTCGGGAGGGGTTTTAATGTAAACTAATTCGCTAACCGGGTCGCGATCCGGTGATGCTGGTAGTAATTTAAGAATCTTGGGTGACGTGGTATCAATCACGCCGACAAATCCATTGCGATCCTGTAGTGCCCAGCGTTGTAAGTTGCCGGGACTGAACCGACGGGGTTCGGGGGCTTGCAGGATTTCCAGGGTGTCTCCGGGTTGGACTTCGACGGTGGTGAAATCTTCCAGCGATCGTAGGATACCGACCCCACCTGCCAAGAGTGTTTTTTCCGATAGTAGGGAACTTAAGTAGGTCAGTAGTTTTTGAAGCCATTGAGTGATTGTGTTTAGCCGCAGCACTCCGTCGGTGACTTCTAAGTGGATGTCTAGCCATTCCAACCAGTTTTGTAGCAGGGTTTGGATCTGGTCTGGCTCGGGTTCTTGTGCACTTTTAGCGAAATATAAAACTCGTATGTCAGTGTTCGTTAAATTGAGATTAACCGCTTCCCACACATCCCCGTTGTTAATCGATCGAAAAACGCCTCCGCTAGCAGTTCCGACCCAAAGTTCACCCGTATCCGAAAGGGTTAAACAGCGAATTTGCAAGTCTGTGAGGTTGGTATTGACGGCTTCCCAACGATCGCCGAGGTTGGTCGATCGAAAAATGCCGCTGCCTGCGGTGCCTGCGAAGAGATAACTTACACTGTAGGAGGTTCGATTGACCAAGGCTGCATTAAAGGCTTGGTTAATCATGACTTGATTGGGTTCTGCTTCATTAATGGCAGTGATGGTGCGGGTTTGTTGGGCTGCAAAGATCAGATCGCCCACTTTCAGAAGCTTGCCGATCGCGGCGGTGCCTTGCAGGGTGGTGCCTTGGCTGGTGATTTTGCCAAAACCGGGCTGATATTTCACGCCAACGGCGGTAATGTGGCAGTTGGTTAAGCCAGTGTAGATTGTAAATTCTGTATTTTTAGCGATGTCAGGACGGAAGGGGACATCAATTACTAAACAGTTGTAATCAGGATGATTTTCAGGGACTTTTTTGATTTCTAAAACCGTTCTAATTTGGCCAGAGACGTTGATACGATCGCCGGATTTGAGTTCAGTCAGAAACGTTGTATTTTTCCCAAATACCCGATTCCCTTGACTGGTGATGGTTCCGGTTCCGGGGCGGATGTCTTTGATTTGTTGCCAAAGGTTGCCTTGATTGGTCGATCGAAACAGGCCGTCCTGCTCCGTTCCCACCAGCATGACGGGGGTTGGAATGTAACTGAGATGTGCGGGAATAGCAATGGCATTGACATCGGTGTTGGTTAACCGGGTGGCCATCCAGGTTTGCCCCTGATCCTCCGATCGAAAAATGCCGCCATTGAAGGTGCCTGCGAGGATAGCATTGGCATTATCGGGGGCGGGGGTGAGAACTCGGATATCGCGATGGGCCAGTCCGGTATTGCTGGCCTGCCAGCGGGTGCCGTTGTTGTCCGATCGGTAAATGCCATCGGGGGTTCCTGCAATGATGACGCCGTCCTGACTGATCAGGGCTTGCACGGTTTGATTCAGTAAGCCTTCGCTGCTGGGTTCCCAGGTATCCCCGCCATCCCGCGATCGAAAAACGCCTTCTCGGGTGCCGACAAATAATATTTGTTGTTTGTTTTGGGTGATGGCTAAAACGTGGGTATTGGTGAGTCCGAAATTAGTTTGCTCCCATTGAATAGGGGTAAGTTGATCGTTGACGGGGGCTTTGATCGATCGAAAGATGCCGCCAATGTCCTGAACTTGGGCTTGCAGGTGGCGTCCGCTGATGAGGAGGGGTTGGTTGGGTTGTAGCCCTTGGATAAATTCTTTGAGATAAATGCGATCGCTCAGCAGGGGATCTTGGAAAATTTTTTCCTGCTGAATTTCGACGGTGAGTTGTTCTGGGGCTAGAGCTAGGGGGTCGCTTTGGGTGAGAACGATCGTGCGGCGGCGATCGAACAATTCAGGACTGGCGATCGCGCGATCGGCCAAGAGGCGGGTTACTTTGTTGGTAAGGAGAAACTGACGTTGCGGTTCGGTGCTGACATCTTTGACTTGCAATCGTTCGAAGGCTTGACCGTTGACGATGATGATTTCGCTTTCTGGCAAAATTTTCGGGTAGAGTCCATCGAGATCGATCGGTTGGTTGGGAATGGCAAACCCTGGCCATTCTGTTTCCACAAATCCAGCAAAGCGACTGCCTGCAAAAATGATCGTGGAGTTTGAGGGATCTTTTGCTGCTAGGGCGGGAATTTCCTGGCGGGTTGCAAGGGTGTTAACTTCTTGCCAATGCTCTCCATTGTCCTGGGTGTAATATAATCCCTGTTCCGTCCCTGCACAAAGATGATAGGTATCGTTCTGTTTATAAAATGCTAGGGACAATACTCTAGTATTCTGTGGCAAACTATTGTGTGTACGCTGCCAGTTACTTCCATCTAATGGCGATTGGTGTAAACCCTCTTCCGTTCCTGCAAACAAAAAATTATCATGTGCGGCAATGCAAAAAGCAGGCTTTTGTAAGTTGAGAGATTCCCATTGTTTCGTATTGGGATTAAAGCGATAGACGCCGCTACTGGTTGCGGCAAAAAGAGTGGTTGATCCTGCGGTACTTGCCTCTCCTGTGATCAGTGCATAAACCACTTGGCCCTGAAGTGTGAGAACCGGTTGCCACATACGATCGGAGGGTAATCCTTCGCTGGGTGCCCAGTACAAGCCTTCATCGGTTCCTGCGAGATACGTCCGTTGACTAGGGTTATCGATGTAGTACTGAGTATTAGCGTTGAGACTTTCCAGAACAAAGGGTTCATTAATGGTAAGACGGTTATTCGATAAGATAGCTGTAATCCGACGGGTCTGATTGCCCACGGTGATGGTGGACTCTCCTGGTACTGATCCAGAACGTTGTAAGGCTTGAAATAATGTGCCACTGCCGATAACGGTTCGTCCTTGACTGATGATTCTTCCTTGTGTAGTTGTGATATCCGATAAACCGTTTGCTCGATTGGTTGCAGAAAAAGATGTACTGTCAGGGAGTTGATATTGCACAAATCCGTGACTGGCAGGTACTCCGAGGAATCCTGATGCAAAACTTTGGGGAACAACATTGAGGGATGTGTTGCTACCGATACTTTGAACTACAAATGTTTGCTGAGGAACGACAACTTCATTGTCAATTTTTTGTTCTAGTATTGTAACTTGACTATTGACTCGTAATTCTTGGCTAAAAATAGTACTTGTACCTGTGATGGTTGTACCACTGCTAGAAATGTTTCCTTGCCCTCGGAAGCGATCGATCTTGGCGGCTAGGGTTGCCCGCACGATCGTATCGGGGAGACTATAATTCCGGGCAATGAATTTATCTCCCGCCTGTTTTTCTGAAATAATTTTTCCGGTATGAATCGGTACCCAGGTTTCGCCATGGTCGCTCGATCGAAATAGGCCGCCACTCGCTGTTCCTGCAAGGATGCGATTAAGTTCGGAGTCGCTATACAGCGTTTGGACATAGGTGTTGGTTAATCCAGTATTACTGGGTTCCCAAGTGATGCCGTTATCGTTCGATCGAAAGAGTCCCACAGGCGTTCCCGCTAACCAAAAATCGCCATGGGCCACTAAACATAAAACATCGGCATTGGGCAGTCCAACGTTGCGGGAGATCCAAGTCGGGGGATTAGTGGGTTGCCCCTCAAAGACACCCCCTTTCAACGTCGCACCCTGAGCTCGTTTCACATCAGGTAACAGATCAGCCCAGTTTGGCGCGTTATTGCCAAAGAACCCTGCTTTTTGTCGGAAAGCTAGAATTTTGGGTTCACGGGGAATTGGATCAATGATTGCTGGAATGGACGCTATCCAAGTCACGATCGTATAGCCTGCGGCAACCACGGGCTCCACGGTTTGCAAACTGAGTAGATAACCGGGACGATCGGGGTCAGCGGCATCCATCAGCAAAATCCAGTCGCCCGCCTGAAGCTGCGTGCTAATGCCTGCGAGATACAGTTGCTGGGTTTCCGGCAGAATGGCCTGGGGACGGGTGAGGCGCGGTTGTAGGGAATTCCAATCGACCCGTGCCGTAAATTCCGCTGCGGTTTCAAAGGTTTGGGGCAATTCATCCTTACTGGGCACGCTCATAATTTGCGTTCCCTTGGGAACCTTAACCCGCTTCGGAGCCGAGGCCGTCTCTTCCACCGTGAAGGCCAAAAACGTACTCGCCGCTACCCCGGGGCTGAGTTCATAGCCGATCGCGCGGGCTAGTTCCAGAACCGATCGCCGTTCGATCGCCGTTCTTAAATAGCCTTCATTAATCAACCGTTCCTGGTAAAACGTCAGTACATCCCCCACTACAGCAGCAGCATCCAACAGCGCCAGCATCGTGTCATCTTCGGTGCGGGTGGTGAGGCGATGCAAGTCCGTGGTTTGATTGGCTTCAGCGGCGGGCACGGGGCAGGATAGTCGATCGAGCAAGCGCTGATAAAACGTTGCGTGATCGCCGATTCGATAGCGTAAACTGGCTAGCCCTGGCCGATTTTGGGGTTGGGCGGGGTCTTGTGGACAGGTCATAGGCCACCCTCCAGATTAAAAATGATTCTGCCGTTTTCCGGTGCATTGGGGTTGTTGTCTAACCGGAGAATTTCCAATCGTTCCATCGTGATGCGACCCATTTCCAATTCCCGATCGGCTTGCTGCCCCCAGCGTTGAAATTGTGTGACTTCTGCGGATCGCACACCTGCAACTTTAACGGCTGTGGCAATGATTTGACTGAGATAAATGGGCTGACCAAAGGTGAAACGATCGGGATGGAAAAAGCCCAATTCTCCTGTGCTGGAAACGTTGCTGCTAAAGGTGTCTAACAAAGCGCGTTTCACCGAGGATTGGAAATAATCCGCAGCCACTTGTACGCCCATGGCAATGTCTAAGGGAATGAAGCGGGGTGCATCAATGGCAATGTCATGGCCCGCTAATCGAAAGCCTTCTAGAAAGTCCAGAAGCTCTTGCTTAAAGGCGGAATCTAATGTCCGGCCCCCAGATCGATCGACGGTAATAAAAATGGTGTACCAACTGCCCGTCCAGCGCCGAGTGGCGATCGCCTGTTGTACTTCGGGATGCTGCTGAGCCGCCTGGGCATAATCTGCTTCGGTGACGGCCCGCTGCTGGACTCGAAAGGCTTGGGGCGCATCCAGTTTGACTTGGTCGATCGATTCGGGTTCTTGGCCTCCAAAGGCGGGTAAGGGATTGTAAATCTCGGTGATTGTGCTTTGAAGATCAACCTCATTGGCAAGTTCCTGAACCACATTGTTGTTAATCAGGTGAGCGATCGCGTCTGCGCCCACGTTCCCTTGGCGACCCTGCCCAATCCGGTAACTGGCCTGTAATCCACTCCGAGGTCGTTTCCCCAAGACGTCATCGCCAAAGCGCAGGTAGGCTTGGCTGTTATCTTCTGTTTCCACAACAAAATCACGGGCAAAGCGATCGCTGTTCAGTAAGTCTCGCTGAACTTGCCACTGCATGGCAGGATTTGCCGTTTCCCAGACCCAAATGGCGGGCTTTGTATCCCGTAACTCCCACTGGAGTGCTGCTTTAGCCGAAGCCTGGGGATCGAATAAAACCCACTGATCGTTGCGATCGCGGACATAGCCCTGTTGCACCAAGGGGCCATAGGTCAAGCGAGGTCGTAGCCGTTGCCAGCCTATGTCCTGGGTCAAATCTTCGATCGGGACGGTCTGGCCTGCATCGGCGAGGACAACGTTACCCCGTACCACGCTGACATCCGCGATCGGGCGACCTTGGGCATCTTGGCCGGATAGGATCAAGTCAAACGGCAGCGCATCCTCCGGTGACCAAGTGATTTCCACGATCGGTAAATTATGCAGTGGATCGATCGCAGCTTTGACGCGGGTTACGTGCACGGCGTGGCGCTGGCTGCGATCGGCGGTTTCCCGATCTCCGGTTCTAGGATGCTTTACCGCTTCAAAAATCAAGACCTTCCCCGGATGCAGCAGCTTATGTAGTTTCGTCTTTTGCTCGATCGGGGTTTCCCGCAGGGTGGCTTGGGTGGCTCCGGCAGGTAAACAGCATTGCCCATCATCCCAGGTATAAAAGCGAATCTCATTAAAAACGGGATCGAGATCAATATCATGTAAGGTTTCGAACACCTGCCCCCCGGCTTCCAGCGCGGCGGGGAGTTTGCTAGGAGAGAGGAGGGATTGGGGATTGAATGTCCGAGTGAGTAGTTGCGCTCCGGATTGCTGCCGTTGGGGATTGGGCCCCGGTAAGGTAAATGTTTTGTTTACATTAATGACAATCCAAGCGCGAGCATTGCAACCATCGTGCATGAAATAATCTAGCAAACGGGCATGACGCCGCACAGAAACCCGTCGCCGTGCGGTACCTAGGTAAGCTTCGGTGGCCACGGCATCCTGGTAATAGCTCAAGTAATCGGCAGCATAGGCCATCAGTTCAACTAGCATCACGCCCACGTCCGCCGGACTGCGTTCCTGCCATTGCGGCAGGGTGACAGCTAGCCGATCGAGCATCAACCGCCGAAAACTAGCGTAGTCTTTGCTTAAGTAATCAATGACGGGGGGCGGCAGCGTTTTGTCTGGGGGCGAGGCGGGGGCGCGACAGTCAAACTCACTAAAGGACTCGACCCCAAAGGAAAACGGGACCTGCGACAATTGGGGATCGAACCCAGAGGGGGGGGCACTGGTGGTAGTCGATTGCACCAGTTGCAGGGTGTAGGTGGACAGATCCCCCGGTTGCTCGACGTGAACCAGTAGCACCTGGCCATAGGTGGTGACGGATTCGACGCGCAGGGTGGGGATGCGACTGCCGCCGGAAATGAGTAGGTTATCGGGACTGAGGGGGGTCGATCGGGGGGGAACCGCTTGGTCCTGTCCCGATCCGGGCAGAGGATGGACAAAATAGACGACCAATGTAGTTTGATCGGCTGCCACTTCTAGGTAATCGATGCCATTCAGCAGGAATTGCCCGTCCTGCCCCTGCCGCACGATCGATCGCCGATGTTCATTTTTGCAGCGGTACTGAGTACTGACCATCTCAGACCTCCCGGAAGAACTGTTCAACCTGTTGCGTTTGGGTTTGCCGTCGGGTGTAGGCGATCGTGATCTGTAAACTAGAGTCGCTGGTTTCAATCTCGATCTCATCGACGATAATCAATTCCCCCAGCCAGCGTTCCACTGCACTTTGCACCAGGAATTCGCTAGCGGCAGCCAATTCTGCACTATTCGGGGCAAAAATCAATTGCTGAATCCCCGTGCCAAAGTCAGGCCGATTGACTCGCTCTCCGGGAATGGTAAACAAGACTTGCTCAATCAAGTCCCGCAGGTGGGGCGCATCTAAGCTTTCTGCGGTGCGGCCTCGGGCATCAATGCGCAATGGATAGCCAATCTGCATGGTTCCTCTTCCCCATCGTGATATTCCCCGTCGTGATATTCCCCGTCGTTACATCCCCCGAACTCTTAGCTGGGCGACAATGACAGTTAAGGGCGTTCCCGTAGGTGCACAGATCGCTTGACTATCTTGTAGCAGCACGGGCATTCCCATCGCTTTGACCCGTAGGGCGGCAAGAATCCACATCCCTGTTAAACAAGGCCCCACATTGGCAGGGGGGGGAGGGTTGGCGCATCCGGCGATGACGTAGGGGGGCGGTTGGGTGACGATCGGGAGTCCCATGACTCGTACACGGGGCATGGGAACGGTGGGTTTGGCCTGTCCCCCATGGGCGCAAATGACTGTGCTGCCTACATTCAGTAAAAAACCGGGCATTTAAATCACCTCCAAAGCACCGTTGTTGACATTGACGGAAATAGGGGAGAGTTTGATGTCGGCGGCGGTATTCTGGAGATCGATTGCAGCGGGCGTAATTTGAACTTTTGGAACGGTGGCGCTGAGTTCGATGCCGGAACTGTTAATTTTTGCGTTCCCTGGTGCGTTATTTAAGTCAATGCCAGAGGCTGTGGAGAGTTTGATGGTGGCAGGATTGCAGGTTAAGTCGATTTCACTAGCAGTGAGCTTGACTTCTGTGGAGCTTTCTTTGAGCTCGATGTTATCTGCGTAAATGGTGGCGGTGGAATTGGCTTTGTTTTTAATTTCTATTTTGTCGGCCATAATTTTTATTGTTGTTTCATCTTTATTGTTTAGGGTAATTCCATCGGCATTGAATATCATTTTGAGGGTTCGATCGACGACGGGAGGCTCTACGGTTAAAGTGACACCTTTGTTATCGCCTAAATTACTCCAAACGAGGGTGATGCCCTCCACCTTGAAGACTTGAACTTTGACGGGATCCTCTACAGTGGCCTCTTTGGGAAGTTGATCCGTTCCCCAAAAACACCCCGCCCAGATAGGGTAATCGGGATCGCCTGCTTCAAACTCGACCCAGATATTACTCTCAACCGGCGGAATCGCGAAAAAGCCGACGTTCTTTCCTGCATAGGGGCTACAGGGCATGGCCCAGCTTGTCTTTCCTTCGCCAAAAATTGCGGGGACTGATACTTGGATTCTGCCAAGTTGAAAGGGATCTTTATTATTCGTGACTTTTCCACGATATTTCCCAAAAAATCTGCGCATAATGACGATTAGGAAGATTGTTGTATAGAACAATACGGTTTTGTGCTGATCAGAACACGTTGGATAACATGACCAATACTGAACCGTTAGCAGAATCTAAAATGCTCAAATCTATAATCCTTAGAATCTTTTAAGAATTCTTAGGTCGGGTTTTAAAAAGACGCGGGATCGGTGAGCAATGGCGGATTGAGATGGAGAACTTCCAGACTAAGCTTGGAGTCGTTGCATACGTTGAATTTTAGTTTTTCCCATCTATTGTTGAGGTTTTTGTTTCAATTTTTAACTCCTTTTTTCACTTCTTATTAGTTGGCGAAGGCGAGTGTATCCCAATGATGCAAATTTGCCCTCATTCCCCAACCCCTTTTCCCAACATAGAGCGGGGGAATGTAGTCCAATTCTTTCAAAGCTCTCCTTATCCCTCCCCTAATTTAAATATCCACGCGCTGGACTCGACTGCCACTCCCTTCCCGTGTGAGCGTAAAATTTTGTTTATAGTCTCCTTTTTGAATTTTATGGGTGACACTTTTGACGTAATAAAGGCCATCTTGGGTTTGGCCCACGCCGCGTAGACCCACTAATCCCCGCAGTCGTAGGATGGCACCATACCGGGCGGTATCCAATTCCCCGGTGATGGTCACGGCACCGTCAACGGCTTGGTCTACGCGGGACTGGGCGATCGACTGGGCTTTTTCAAAGGATTCACCGGAGTCGCGAAATTGCTGAATGCGAAGTTGGGTTTGGGATGAGAGGGCGGGTTTGGCGGCTAGGGCGGGGCGGCGAGTACTGCGGGTAATCGAGATTTCTCGCTTTTCGTTCGTCCGGCGATCTTGAAATTGGCCTTTAAGCTGGGTCGCAGCTAGGGCATTGTATTGAACGCTGATGGAATTGACGTTGGAATAACCCCCTTGGTTGACGGAGAGGGCTTTTTGGGGGGGCGGATTGCGTTTGGGGGGGCCCCAGTAGGCGAGGTTCGATCTCAGGGCTGGCCCTGCGGTGACATAGAAAATAAAGGAATGGACGCCCGCCAGTTGTTGAATATAGGACAGGTCGGTGCCCTGCTGGGTGGGAATGCGATCGTTCTGGGAGGGTTGGTCGTTAAATGGGGGCGTGATTACTTTGGGGATCAGGCCGTAGCGCTGATAGCGGGCCAGAATTTGATTCACAATAATCACATCACTTTGATTGGTGTGTTCGACCGATCGCTCTTCCAGATCCATCATGATGCTGACATCTTCTCCCGTCAGGGTCAGGGTGGAACCGCCGAGGTCTTGGCTGGGGGCAAACTGTTGATTGGTAATGATGCCATCCATGAGGACTTCAGCGGTGGCGTTGATGGTCATGACTACAATGACGCGATTAAAGGGCTGGAGTAATGGATTCCCCATGAGTTGGTAGTCTTTGCGATCGCGGTTCGATCGCCCGGTTTGAAATACTAACTGGAAGCCCGATCGGCCTGAATCGTTGTGAGACACCTCCACGCTTTGCAATGCCTCCATCAGTTCCCGAGGGGCAGGCTTGACGTTTTGAGGGCCGATGTAGAGGGTTAGGGTGACACCTAGGGGCATAGTTTGCTCCTTAAGGTTTTGGGAAAATTTGTGAGGGATAAACCCTAGGAATCCGCTTGGGATAAGCTCAGAGTCTGTTTAAGCTTGGGGAATGGGAATTCGGAGTCGGCGGTTGGGATCGGCCAGTAAGTCTTCGGGATTCATGGCGTTGTTGGCATCGCAGACCTGCCAAAATTGTTCGGGATCGCCAAGGGCGTCGTGGGTGATGAGATCTAAGCGATCGCCTTCTTGCAGAATAACTTCGCTTAAAACGGGGAGATCCCGGCCTTGGGGGAGAAAGCGACGACGTTTATAGGCGATCGTTCTGCGATCGGCGTCGGCATTGGTGGGTGTGGGCGTATTGGGCGTGTATTGTACGGTTTCTAGGTTGTAATAACGGCTGGTGTGTTCAAACATAATGGTTCTAAAGCTAGGTCTAAAGATGGTTCTAACGTCATTTCGTCATTGCTGCTAAATCCGTCGTCTCGATCTCTGAATTGCAGTATCTTTGCATAGAAATTCGTTAATTTTTCTGTTGAACTCGTTGCCTATTTTCGACCCAGTTTTTCCAAATTTTGATGATAGTTGAGGAAGAGCTGGGAGCCTTGATGGGATGTGGGTAAATCATCGTAGGTTAAGACTCGCAAGCCAATGGAAACTTTGGCTCGAATTGGATTGAGATTGATATCATAGGCTTCTTCGGTCACAGTAAAGTCGGTGATTCGGACGGGGAGTTTCCGTTGTTTACCCCAGATGAGGAGGGTGAGGGGCGCTTCGGTGGGCACGACTTCTAGCATGCCTTTACCCAAATTACTAATATTTTTTTTCACTTGTTCAACATCGGGATAAATGAGGTCTTCTAAGGCTGATAATTGCTGATAAATTCCTAATTTAACGGCTGTTCGATCGCCTTTTTCTAAATCATCAGTGGCGTCAATTTCAAGGTCAAATTTGAGGGTCTGGGCGGGGGCTCCCTTCAGCCGCAATGCTTCCGATCGAGCTCCACCTTCATTTTGTGTGGCCTGTATTTGCAGGGTGCGCGAGACGGTTTCAGGGTTGTATTGAAAGGAAATGGTACTGATGACTTTCTTAGAGGGTAAGGCTAAGGTCATCAATGTTCCTTGCAGGAGTTTGGGTGAGCCGGGAAAGGTACTCATCAGCAAATTCTCTTGGGCTAAATTCTCTTGGGCTAAATTCTCTTGAGCTGTAAAAACTTAAAATTTGCTTGGGTGATAACGCTAACTTGGCTGGTAACGCTAAGGGAACAGCGTATAAATAAAATCCCAATTGGGTGGGGGGTAGGAGAGTAAAAGGGTAGGAGGGTTGG
>NZ_JBLZFX010000062.1:0-34431 GCF_050753345.1 Alkalinema pantanalense CENA528
CGATGCTGAGATGTCGGGCATCCGGTTTATCCATCACAAACCTCCTTGTACCTCTATCCTGATCATAGCTCCACTTTAATTGTCTTTCGCCTAATACTTTATTGCCGAGGTAATAACACTAGTCTCTATTAGTAAACGTCGCAATCAGTACTGTGAAGCAGATATAACAACGTTTCCAGCTTGGCAAGAATCAGATGAAGCAAATCAGCTGAGAATTATTGAAGCAGCCAAGAGCTATATCTATAAAGGAGATCCAGTAACTGATCTTGTGTTAAGCAATCACTTACACTCTTCTGCATTGGCTGGTTACAAGGCACTACGCTTACTCATTACAATAGACTCTTCTTTTATCCCAACACTTCCCACTGAAATCTGGCGAAAATGGATAGCCATTATTATCACTTTTCCCGCCATCAAAGAAAATACAGATCAAGACTTTAGACAACAACTGATTCAGAAAGCTTATCAAAATTCTCCTGACGACTTTATAAGAACCCTAATTATCCTAATTGAACAGCAGGATAATCGGTATGGCTCCATTCACATCCTTCCCGAAGTAGAATTCTGCTGGGATGAACGTTTAGCAGAAGCTCTATTTCAAAAAGTACAGGATAAAAAGTTACAAGCTAGAAGCATGGGTGATTTACTCAAGGAACTTTTAGTTCATCGAGTAGACCAAGCCATACTCTTTGCTAAATCTCTAATTTCCCTCCCACCACCTACTGATGGTGGAACAAGAGAAAAAGCAATTGTTGCAGCTCAGATGTTGATGCTTTATTCGGAAGATGCTGGGTGGTCAGTTGTGTGGAGTGCTATTCAACAAGATTCTAAGTTTGGTCGAGAAGTTCTTGAAGCTGTCTCCTATGCCGTTAAGTATGAAGGAAATATAGAGCAACGACTTAAAGAAGAATATATAGCGGATTTGTATATTTTTCTTGCCAAGGAATATCCTGATTTAGAGGAACAAAACAAAAATTCTGATGAAGATTGTGATTTAGTAACACCAAGAGATAGTATTAAGATTTGGAAGGATTATATTCCTCAGAGGCTACAAGAGCTTGGTACACAAGAGTCATGCAATGCACTACGGAAAATAATATACGAATTGCCACACTTGAAAGATAAGCTGCAATGGAGGCTATTAGAAGCAGAAGCGTTAGTTCGTCGCAAAACCTGGATACCACCTACTCCAGAAGAATTTCTGAAGTCAGTTTTACCACAACAAACTTCCAACTCAGAATTATTAGAGAGCATTAAGCAAATGGCAGATCAACCCAAAATCGATCAAAGCATTAACTTTGGAGACAACAACAATATTAATGGAGTCGTTAACACAGGAAATCTTCAGGCAGAAGATATTCAAATCAATCATGAGAATGATTTACCTAGTAGACAAAACGTACCAACAACATCCAAAAAATACGACTGGAAGTTTTGGCTTTCGATATCATTAACTGCTCTAGGAATCATAGCTTCTGTCACTGCTAGTGGTGTATTTAATGATGAAATTAAGAAATGGCTGTTTAAGCCCAATGTCCCTCCACACAATGAACATCCGATTGAGAAAAACGCTAATTGAGTACCATTCATATTCTGCTCATAGAATCACATTAGGTGATTAATTTATCTTCTCAACAAAGTATTTCTCGCAAAAGATTTGAGCATATTTATGCAAATTACAATTGATCTTCCCAAAGACCTTGAACAACACTTCCTACAACAGGCCGAACAATTAAATATTCCGCTGCGAACCCTAGTGATCCAAGCACTCCGCCAACTGATTCCCCACCAAACCAGCCCAGTTGACCCTTGGCCCGACACTATTCTCAACTACCAAGGCGATCCAGAATTTCCCGCCTTCGAGTCCTACCGCAACGAACTTCTTCCCTAACTCATCCCGCCCCTGCCATTTGACACCACAGGTATCAAATGATACCTAAAACAAATTTCCAAAATACGATTGACAGACCCTAGGTTTCTTCGTAGGCTATTTTGTCATAGCGACTCCATGAGACATCCTTCTCACAATTAACCTTGATTGACGATACGGCATGAAGCATGGAAGCGCTAAGTTCACCCAAAAATTAGAGCACTACCCAGGATTGCAGGAACAACCCTAGGTAGCTAACCCCCCAAGCTGGAACAGCAGCTGGGAGGCTTGTTGAGAATTTTAACATTCGATCGAGCCACCCTTCGTTGTGATGTCAACCGGGGTGGCTCTAATTTTGGGCTTTTTCCCCATCACCCCAGGAGAAGCTCAATATGTCCACAGGTTCTAGCGACGATCACGATCGCTCGATCGAACAGTCACGCCCATACTACCGCCTACACCTTTTCGGCACCCAAGCAACCGTCCAATCCATCATCAACCAACTCCACGCCCTCGGCTTCGTCGATCGAGCCTACTGGGGCACCCCCACCCCCGTCCCCGGCGTCGAAGGAGAATGGGTCAGCGTCCTACAACGCCGCTGGTTATAAACTACCATCACCGTGAGTAATCTCGCTGGATCCCCATAAATCCCCCTCATCAAGGGAGACTTTGAAAGAATTTGTCTAAATTCCCTCTTTTCCGGTTCCCCCTTTTTTAAGGGGGGCCAGGGGGGATCAAATCCCCGCCATCAACGCAAAGATTCACAACCGCAATCCCAATCCATCACCCGCAGCAATCACCTTACAGATAACAAACCAATTATCTTTGTCCTGCAATAGCAATCCTAGTCGCTCCACCCAATGATTAACGGATGAATTCTCTCTGACGATTCCCAGGGTCGATCGCTATTCATCCACATAAGCTTGATAGCTAATCAGCTTAATAGCTAAGAATGCCCTTCACGCAACCTAATGTGCAATAGACAAATCAAACCCTTTCGGGGGGTGTCGGGGGAGTAGAGTCCCCTGACAAAGCAGGGGGGCGGGGAGAAGTTCCCCGATCTTCGCTGCGGAGCAGCCCCAACGATCGCGCAACCCCACCAACTCACTCAAACCACACTAGTAATCACTATCCGCCACACAAATCCCCTGACACTTAATCCCATTCGTCGCCGTCCGCAAACAATGGGGACAGAGAACCTTTTCCGCTAGAGCCGTATCTGTCTGCGAAGTTGCAGAACTCACAGAATTAGCAGAACTTGCTGCCGCTGAAATGGTCGCCGTTTGCCCTTGATCCGTTTGGGAAGTCGTCATGATTAACACAAAACTTTACAACCTCCCCTCCATTCTAGCCGCCCCGCCCCCTTATGTCCGCGCCATCTGCTGCTGAATTCGCTCAAACTGCGCCTTAAAATACGGGTCAGGATACCGACTCACCGCCGCCAACGCCGACTTCCCAGCCGCCTGCCACTGCTGCAACTCACACAACACCTCAATCTGGTAGTAATGCGCCCGACTCACCGTCGCAGGATCACTCGATCGCCCCGCCTGCGCCCGTTGCAACACCCGCTCCAACAACGGCAACGCCTCCCGATGCCGCCCCAACTGCACCAGCGCATAGGCCCGATCGGTCATAATGTGCCCATCTTCCCCGTAGCGCAGACAAATGTCAAAGGACGCGATCGCCTCCTCATAGCGCCCCAACTCCAACAACGCATCCCCCCGCTCATGGGCCAAATTCGACTGCTGCGGACAAATCGCATAGGCCCGATCGTAGCTCTCGATCGCCGCCTCAAACCGTTGCAACTTCGCCAAGGCCAACCCTCGCTCATGCCACAGCCGATAGTCCTTGGGGTGTTCCTTCAACCCCGCATCATAGGCCGCGATCGCCGCTTCGTACTGCTGCGATCGTTCCAACGCCTTCCCGTGCGCCACCCAATGCAATGCTTGACGAGATGCCTGAGAAGCCCCCTGCCCCACCGATCGCCGATTGCCCCACAGACAAGCCACCGCGATCGCCCCCAGGATCACCAAGCCGCCCGCTATGCCCCCCGCCGGAGCAGTCCCCGACCCTGGCACAAACCCATCATTTGAACCTTGCGTTTGAAGCGTAATAATCTGCTGACCCATGGATTCCTAATGTCCACCTGACCGATAGCCCCACGCTAGCACAGCCCCTCCCACGATCGCCTCCGCAAAACGTCAGACACCCACCTACCCACCTACCCAGCTTTATCTATCCCCGTCCCCCTCCATCAAGTCACGTAAATTTAGGCCCATCTCGATCGCTCCCCCGCCACAGATATTCCGTCAGTTGGCGTCCCAGCAGTTTCTCCTCCGCTGGATTGGTCGGCAGTGGCCAATGTAGGGCTTTATACAGCTCAAAGCGATGGAGATCAAAGGCAGATTCCAGTAAATCCCCATAGGTGGCAGCAGCGCTCAGCATCCAGTGATGGGCAAATAGCGTTACTAACAGCGCGATCGGCAAAACCCACACCGACCACACCGACCACACCGCAAACAACACTCCCCAAAGCCAAACTCGCGCAGCAGTATTGAGATCCGATCGGGCCTCCTGAAGTTCCTTTTTCACCCCATCGGGCAGCACCAACCACAGCCGAGGCCAACAAATAATCGCATCCAAACCATACTTATTACTGGGATGGCTTTCGGCGGCTCTCAAGAGATTCCCTAGTTTCGTGGGCATGACGCGATCGGGCTGGGCCGGAAATTGTCGCAATTGCCAATCAATCTGCACAAATTCATCCGTTTCTTCAGCCGTTAATTGCCCAGTTTGATCCCGTTTGATCGCCAGTTCTTGCCAGCGTTGGTCTAAGCGTTGTAGGCTACGTTGTTGTCGTGTTAGTAACCATTGTTTGATCGGATTCATCCAACGGGGCCAATACCCTTCAAACCACCGCAAGATCACCAGATCAAAACGCTGAATAGCAAAGGCCGAGGTCGCCACCAACAGCAAACTGGCAAACAGAACCGCCAACTGGAGCGGCTCCACCAATTGAGTAAACCATTGCTGCAATGGCTGCCAACCAAACTTTTGCATTGCTGCCATAAAGCCCCCCAACCAAAAAATAAACGCTGGGGTAAGTAAGTTGGCAACCCATTGCTCAATGAGTTTATTGCCGATCCCTTCCAGAAACTTTGTAGGCATTACGATCGCTAATCTCCAAACGGTTGCAGTTCACCGTGGGTCGGACAGGTGGGCACCGGAATGCCCGCCGATCGCTGATACCAGACATAATCGCCCTGGGGACAGACATACTTCCGGGCTGCGATCGCGCCACTGCTGCCAGGTAGCAGTTCATAGCCTTTACTATTTGCCTGAGCTGCCAAGAACTCCTTAAGCCATTGCAGCGTTTTAGGGTGACTTTTCAACAGGGTGAGAATTTGCCCATCCACCGCCTGACCCTGCTGAGCTTGGGCAAGCAGATCAGCTAATTGGCGATCGCACTCCGCCGCCGTTGCTCCCAACAAATCGGGTAAATAGGGACGAATCGATCGTGCTCCCTCTAATACATCGTCTGGTTTAAATGCCATGGCGTGGTTCCTTAGGAGTTGAGACGATAGATCGTGCTGGGTGTGGTTCCAAAATAACCATCAAAGTTAAGGTTGGTGTCCCAAACGAATCGGCGTGGGTTGTTGTTTGTGGATGAAGATGCAGAACGCACGGTGGTTGGCGAGGTACAAATTCCCATGTGTGGCTCGCTATCAGGCTCAAATGTCCCATTTGGTAACTTATTGGGGGGAGCAATCACAATGTCGCCTGCTTGCGCTTGTCTGGGGTCGATCTTGGTTCCTCGCCCACTCTCAAGCAGCTTCTTTACCCTGGGAACATAGGTATCGAGGCTCTCAATGCGTGCCTGAGCCAGAACCTGATTGACCGCCCACCCACAGGAATTCTCACCCGGTTTTCCAGGAGGATTGGTGGGGGCAATGAAGGGCAAGGTGCTAAAGGTACCCAAATCTTTCATGGCTTGGACGATCACAGCATTCAAACCAGGTTGAGTCAGGGGAGTAGTTCGAAAGAGGAAATTGTTAAATAGTTTTTCATACTCTGCTCTGGGAAGCGCTTCCGCCTCCGGCACCCAGTCATCCAGGAAGGATTGCATGTCTGGGGATTCAATGATCGATCGGCGATCGTCCTGCTCAATCACGGTTTTAAATCCTTCGTAACGGCTGACTTTCTTCTTGTCAGATTGGATTTCCTCTCGAATCTCATAGCGAAACCGTTCCCCCGCTCGGAGATAGGCAATGGTGGGCGCAGCATTGGGGCTGGCTTGAGCCGTCACCTTGACGAGACCTGTCAGACTGTTGACCTCAATGGTACCCGATGTTTCTGAAGCATCGACCTGCACCAGGGTAACCTCGTCAGTCTGGGGTGAGATGCGCACCTCTGGCCCTCGATAGGCTGGCTCATCAGGGTCGGGGTCGGGCTGCCCAAAGACATCGTCAGAGGCCGATCGCAGATTAAAAGACTGAGCAATCAAAACCGCCGTTTCTCCCCGTGTCGCTGGTTTTTGGGGCTGGAGGTGGGCAGTGGAGTCGATCATCAACCTGGCCTGAACCGCCGCCGCAACGTTTGACTGAGCCCAGGGAGCAATTTGGTTGGCATCCTGATAGCGGCTGAGGACACTTTGGGGATCACTGGGAATAGCTAACCCCAAACCACTGACCAGAGCCGAGATCGCCTGTTGCCGGGGAATACGTTCTTCCGGTCGAAAGCTCCCATCGCGATAGCCCGAGAGAAAGCCGAGTTGCGCGGCACGGGCAATGGCATCCTTGGCCCAGTGACTAGCTACATCGTTAAATTGGCGATCGGGAGCGCTCAGGGGTCTTTTCCAATACAAATTTGCTGCTGACACCAGTGAGGCAAATTGGGCGCGGGTAACGAACTCGTTGGGACGGGGATCGCCATCGGGGTAGCCTGTCATAACCTTGCGAGCCACCAGATCTTGAATGGCCAGATCTTGCGCTGAGGCTGGCTTAGGGGATGCCAACGGTACCGCTGCCTCTGCTACACTGGAATCCGCTGGGGAAGCCAAGAGTTTACCCGTACTATCGTTCTGAATGCGAACTACTAGGGATTGGCAGCCCGATGTTCGACCATTGTCCCAACTGGTAATCGCTAATCCACTACTGACGGTACAGGGAAAAGTATATTTGCTGCGTTTGCCTTTTCCAGAAAGAGTAACCTTAAATTTAGTATTGCGATCGTTATTTCCAAAAAAATAAAGTGATGCTGATGATCCCCCCTCTACATTCAATTTTCTATTAGTTCTGAGGATGTCTCCAGGATTCACATCTTTATTCGTGATCTTCGTCCCTTCGATCAATTTTACATTTCCCGATCGCTTAGAAATCTTTCCTTTGACCATGGTAGTGCTCTCTAATGACTTAAAGAGTGTTTGACTGAATCAAGTATTTAAGAAGCTCGATTAACCCTTAAGTTACGAACCTTAACGGTAAACCGATTATCATTAGGGTTCTAACGGCTTAGGTGAGATTTTGCAGGAATTCAACCGCTCCACAACGGAGTCATACGGGTCATTAAAGATTCGCTCGGTTAGGGTTTGCTTCTGGAGCAGACGACAAGCAGGCGCATCGTAAGCATCATAGACACCTTTCGTCTGACTATACCAGCCACAACGACCTTGAGTTGCCTTTCGCCATAATTCTTCAATATCCTTTAACAGTTCGCAAGGCATTCGATCGGCTTCCGCTTTGGTATTAATCTGTCCATCATCATTCCAATCTGCCTTAACCCCCAGTTCCCGATTCAAAAGAAGATAGGTCGTTCTGAGGGCACCGGGGGAATAGCGCTGTTCAAAGTCCCGTAGGTCATAGGTTAATTTACGAGTACCAAATTTCTGCTGGCTTAACTCTTTGGCCAACTGAGGTAAACGTTTTTCCCGAATCAAGTGCAACAGAGCCGTTTCAGCATCGGCAGTCGTTTTCTGTAGCAACTTTTGATTAATCTTAGTGCCACTTTGAGCGGCTTTAGCTTGCAGTAATTGGGTAAACGTGAGAATCACCCGATAGTTGTTCAGTGCCTCATCCACTTTACCAGCGGCAGCAAGACGATCGGCTTCCTGTTGCAACTCAGCCGCGATCGGTAATAACTCCGGGCGCACTCGATTCAACGACGTATCCCGCATAATTTCCGTCAATCGGCGTTGTGTCTGTTGATACCAGGTCAATCCCCCGGCAGTTAACAGAATCAGCAACCCTGCCGCCAAACTTCCCCCTAGGCGAACACGTGACCATTGCCGCGACCGTTGACTCGATCGCAGTAACTCCTGTGCCAAAACCGATAACGAAACTGTTGTTCCAGTCGTTGCCACAAAAATTTCCGCTTCCTGCAATTTGCGCCCCTGCAATAAATAAGCGACATCCTTCGGTTTACCCCGATCGCGCCAGACTGCCGCCGCCGCTTCCAGATCCCGCTGTTGTTTCAGTAATAGGCGATTATCCTCAATCCACTGACGCAACTGCGGCCAATGGCGAATCAAGGCTTCATGGGCCACATCCACCACATCCACCCGATCGCCCGTTCCACTCTTTGCCAACAATTGCGCCGTGACAATTAAGCGTTCCCCTGCTAACGTCGTGATCACCCGATCGATATCCTGCGCCGCATAGGTCGGAGTCAGCAAATCCTGTTTTGCCACCTGTCGCCGCGTATCCTCCGTCCCCTCCCCCAGTTGCGTCAAGGCCAGGAAAATATGTTTCGCGATCGCCTGTTCCTCCGCCGACAGGGCTGCATAGACAGCATCGGCCCGCTGTTGCAAGGTTCCCTGCACTCCCCCCAACTGGTTATAGCTAGCCAGCGTCAACCAATTCATCGATCGCTGTTTCCACAGTTCCGTTAATGTATATTGCAGCAATGGTAAACTGCCCGGTGACTGTTTCACATCCGTTAGAATTTGCGTGACTAATTCCGATTCCACTTCCAATCCCACTTGACGGGCAGGCTCGACAATCGCCTGTTGCAATTCCTCTGCCGTCATGGGACTCACGGTCACCAAATGCGCCTGGATTTTCTGGGCCAAGCCGCTGTAGTCCTGCTCCAGACATTTGCTGAAAAAGTCCGCCCGCATTCCCACCACTAGGCACAGCTTTTGACTGGCCTGCTCCAAAGCCCCCAGCAAACAGGCAAAAAACCGTTGGCGTTCCAGTTCCTCCTGGCACACCGTAAAAACTTCTTCTAACTGATCGATGACTAACACTAAGCGGTGGGGCGTGGCCTGGGCTAACTGCGCTAACCCGATCGCCCCAGTACTCAACAACTGCTCAATTTTTGCCAATTGCGTGGCCCGATCGATCGACGAGGCATCCGGTTGCAAAAATGCCAGGGCTAAACTTTGCAGCGGATGCGCCCCTGGCCGCACCAGGTGAATAGCCCAGTCCTGACTGCCCGAGAGTCGCTGACCCAATTTCAGTTGATGCACCAATCCTGCCCGCATCACCGACGATTTACCACTCCCGGAGGCCCCCAGCACCGCCAGAAAGTTTCCCTCCCGCAACTTCTCCAACAGGGCATCGGTCAGGGTTGTGCGCCCATGGAAATACAGCGGGTCGTCGTCATTGCAATCGAAATAGGCCAATCCTCGATAGGGACAGACCCCCGATCTAATCTGCGATGGGGTAAACCGCGCATTGCCAGTCAGCAGAATTTTGCCACCGGAATTGGCGAACAGGGGTTGCTGGGAAGCCGCCCGCAGGGTGGGGGATTGTTGGATAAACTCCGTCAAGCTGAAATTGGTAATCACACCATCGGCACGGGTTTTCGGATCCAATCCGGCCAGCAATGCCTCTGTCAGCAGACTGTATTGGCCCGTTGTGGATTCAAAGGCCACCTCGTACTCACGGGAAGCGGAAATGAAACAGCGATCGCGCCCCCGCCCCCGATCGCCCGGATCGACTTCCTCAAAATTGAGCAACTCCCCGCTATAGCAGCAATCCAACCAGATCACCTGCTGCCGCACCTCACTTTCCTGCAACAGCCGCCGCAACCATTGCAACGACAAACCCCAGTTGCCCACCGCTGGATTGACATCACTCGTGGCCAGAAAGCCTTCCTGAATCCCCCGATCTTTGCGCAGGCCATGGCCGGAAAAGAAGAGCAGTGCGGTCTCCGGCAGATGCTTGCCCGTGGGTTTAAACAAACGGACAAGGGCAGATTCCAATTGCTCTAGGGTCACCTCTGCGTTGTGGGCCATCCGCCGCGCATCGTCCTCAAAGGGATCGAGAAACTCCGGCAAGCGTAGAACGCGGAACCCACCCAATTGTTCCAACCGCTGGGCGATCGCTTCCGCATCTACGGCGGGTGCTTGCAGGGGCTGTAACTGCTGATAGGTGTTAATACCAACAATCAAGGCATCTCGGCTCATGGGGCCAGTCCTCCGATCGGGGGAGCAAGTCAGACTCTGCTGGATGACAATGATCAATTCCTAATCCGTCTCTAGCAGTTCAATGACATTCATTTTGTCCCCACGGCACCCAATTTTCACCGATGACAGTAATCTGTTACAAGCGACAATTAGACAACTAAATTTATTAATCAACTTTATTAATCGACAATCGGGTTGAAAGATCGCGCCACAAGATTGGGCAACATTGACCTTTAATGTTGCCATTGACTTCAGACGCCACACCGGGTCGAAAAATTGAGGTGCATCCAGCAATTCCTGAATCTACAAATCAGGCCCTAAAATCCCAAGCTATACTGGCTAATGAATGGGTTAAAAGGTAAAACTTTCGTTTTCTAGATTAAGCGACAAACAATTCGATAACGATCGTTCGACGACACGAATTTGTTAAGACGACAAATAACTTGTTAATCAACACAACAAAAGCGGGCACCGGGAATCGAACCCGGATCAATAGCTTGGAAGGCTATGGTTTTACCACTAAACTATGCCCGCAGACTTTTGTTATCTTAGCATAACTTTTTTGTGATGTCTAGAGAACTTTGAGATTTACCGTCACCAGCCAAATGGTAGACGGCTTATTCGCAGGACTATAGGTCGCATTGGGATCAGACGTCACCTCACAGGTTTCACCTTTTAATAAAGCCTGCATCACTTCCTGCAATTCCATTTTGCTAGCCATTCCCGTCTGGAGCGCCGGACTATTGTCCTGAACATCTACAGATTGGATAATTCCAGGCTTGCTATTCTGAATTTCACCCACTTCGAGTTTGACAAGTACTTGTAAGGTTTGTCCAGAAGGCCACGTTGAAGTAGCCCTTTGTAGCAACTGCGAGCCCCCCCCAATCTCAAACCCTTGGCGAATGCCTGGAATGGTCAGCCTTAGATCACCCAAAATGGAATCATTGCCACTGTCGGGTGCTAAAGTCGCACTACCGATGTTGGCCTCTATGTTGGTCTCAAATTTTTGCTGCCCACCAGGATTGGAATTACCTTTATCATCCCCCCCTGGATTACTCCCTCCCGTTGCAGAAGTCTTGGGAGAACCAGAAGTAGGTTGCCCCGCAGGTTTGCTGGTACCCGGCTTCGGATTAGGCTTTTGGGTCGCTGACGGCTTTGGAGATTGCGTTTTTTTCGTTGAATTCGGTGGCTTTGGTTGCGGTGTTGTCGGCTTTTGGGGACTTTCCACCTTTGGCTGACTAGAATCCACAGAATCCATAGAGGGTTCAGCGGGCGGTTGGGATGCCTGGGGTTGCGGGGTAGGTGGTGCTTCCGGCGGTAAGCTCGTTGCCCCAGAACGTACCGATCTCGACTGCTCTAGATTTCCCTTCGGAGCAACAAAATCTGACTGCGTTGCCGTCTGGTTCGGAGCATCCACCAGTTCCACCGCGATCGAGTCCCCTGATCCCCCCCCCGACAAAACCTCAGCCCCCCAACGGCGCACCCCCAGCAATAGTCCCGAATGCAGCACCAAAGAACCACACAACACCGCTAGCCAGAACTGCACGGGTTCCGGGCGGCGGCGAAACGGGAGCGAAGCGAGGGGCAAAGGTTGCACAGTGAAATGCGAAATCCTGGAAGACTACTCCCAGTGTAACGAAGCTTGTCCAAGCTGTAATTTTGGCTACCGAAATTGCAACGGCCTTGGGGGCATATTCTGCCCCCACAGAACGATTAGGCCATTTGGGGCGACAGATGCGGCAGCGGCTCCACCCAGAAGGTCAATACCGTTTCATCAATCCCCTTCAGTTGCAGCGGCATGCCTTTGATGATTTCCTCATCTTCCAGATAATCCGCCACAGCCGCTGAGACCAGAATCCGGCCTGGATCAGCCGCAGCCTGAAGCCGTGCTGCGATATTGACACTCGGCCCGATCGCTGTGTAATCCGATCGCTCACTCCCGCCAAACATCCCCACTACCGCAGTGCCTTGGTGAATCCCACAGCGGAACTTGAGGCAGGGCAATCCCTGTTCCATCCATTTCTGATTCAAGACCTCTAGGGATTGATACATACAGCGGGCCGTGGCGATCGCTCGCTTCACCTGTTCATTTGGGGTCAACTCCTCCGGTGCACCGTAGAGCGCCAGAATAGCATCCCCCATAAACTTATCCACCGTCCCACCGTTCTCAAACACTGCACGGGTCATGGTGGTCAGATACTCATTCAACAGTTCCGCCACCCGCCGCGATCGCAACGTATTCGACAGTTGGGTAAAGCCCACAATATCGCTAAACAGTACTGTCACCATCCTCGGTTCTGGTCGCAGATCCAACGTCAGCTCACCTTTCGCCGCCCGCTGCACTAAAGTTTGGGGCAAGAAGCGTTTCAGGACAGATTCCGTTAGGTACTGGTTCAGATCCACCATGCGCTGCTCCTTTTCCTTCAGCGCGAGTAGGTTCCGCACTTCCGCCAACAACAGGCGATCGGTAAACGGCTTGGATAGATACGCATCCGCACCCCGTTCCACCCCTTCCAATCGGGTATCCTCATCCGCCTTCGCAGTCAACAGGATAATGGGCGTCCCCCGCAACTCCTCATCCAAACGGAGCATGCGAATCATGTCCAAACCCGAGACCTTGGGCATCATCAGATCCGTCACAATCAAGTGGGGACGGTGCATCTGAGCTGACTGGTAGCCTTCTTCACCATTACGAGCGGTAAAGACCTGGTACCCCTCTTGCCGCAAAATCCCAGACACATAGGTGCGCAAGTCAGCAGTATCATCCACCACCAAGACTCGCAGCCCATTCAGTTCCACAGTTGAAGAAACAAGTTCCGCATCACTCTCTTCCAAGTCCTGCAACTCGGATTGAACATCCGCCAATTCCACAACGGCTCGACCTGCTTGAATCTCCGCCTGTTCATTGACGATCTGGTTAGCGGGCAAGTGCTCTGCTCCCAGGAGCAAAGAGATGGCAAAGGCACTGCCTTGACCATACACAGAGGAAACCTCAATTTCCCCACCGTGCATTTCCACTAACTCTTTCACCAAAGAAAGACCAAGACCCGTTCCCTCATAACTACGATTGACCGAGCCCTCCGCCTGCCGGAACCGTTCAAATAGATGGGGCAGTTGATCCTCTCGAATGCCGATCCCGGTATCCTGCACTTTGAGGATAGCCCGATCGCGATGGGAATCTTGGTACAGACTGATCGTAATTGTCCCCCCGGCTGGCGTAAATTTCATGGCATTGGACAGGAGGTTATAGACCACCTTGTCAAACTTCTCCAAGTCGAGGTAAATCAGAGGACAGGGGTGGAGATGGGTAACTAAGTTAATTCCCTTCTTTTCGCAATAGGGGCGAAACGTTTCCACAATTTGATGGACAAAGTCTGCCAAATCGCAGGGCCGGAAACTCGCCTGCATCCGTCCAGCATCCAAGCGCTGGAGGTCTAATAGTTGATTGACCAAGCGCAACAAGCGCCGAGAGTTGCGCAGCGCAATTCCCGCTTGATCATAGGTCAACCCTTGTTTTTGGGCGATCGCCGACTCCAACGGTCCTACCATCAGCGTCAACGGAGTCCGAAACTCGTGGGAAATATTTTGGAAAAACTCCGTTTTTTGCCGATCGAGTTCCATCAGCTTTTCTGCCTGCTGACGGGTCGTTTGATACAGCCGTGCCTGTTGAACCGCGATCGCAGCTTGCTCGGATACAGACTTCACCAGTTGAACTTCCGACTGTTTCCAGAGCCGAGGTTCCCGGTTCTGCCGTAGGGAAATACTGCCAATGATCCGACCATCCGCCAACAGCGGTAGCACTAACAATGCCCGCGCCGGAGATCGAAATTCGGGGGGATGCATCTCTGGGTGATGAACCAAATCCTCCAGCATGACTGGACGCTGGGTGGTCAAGAGCTCCTGGAGAACCGGATTCCCTTCGATCGGCACCTGGGATTTGGGCAATAACCGAGATTGGGCATCAGTCTGCTCTTCAAAGGTTTGTACTCCCGGGGATCCCGATTCATACAAACCCACACATTGCACATACTGATCCTCCGCCGTCCACAGAGACAGGGCACAGCCATCCACCTGCAAAGCCAAACCTAATTGTTGGGTAATTGCGGAAAAAATTTCCTGGGGATCTAACGAAGAGCGAATCGCTGTAGTAATCGTATTCAACAACGCTTCTCGTTTTGCCAGTGCTCGTACCCGTTCGTAAGCCTGGGCCTGGGACAATGCCAAGGCTGCTTGATCCGCAACCATGGTGATTAATTCAACTTCACTGTCCTGCCAACCACGACCTATTTCGCATTGATGTAATGCAAGAACTGCAATCAGTTCCTGTTGGCAAATGAGTGGAACTAGCAAGCTAGATTGAATTGCGGAATCGGTATAGACCTGGTACAACCCTCCTGGTTGCTCCGCAATCACGGAACTAGCACTGACATCTTGAATCACTTCAACCGCAGCCAAAGGCCAAACGGTTCGGGCCAGGGGATGTAAACCTGAGACCGTCTGAGCTTGGGTTGGGCTCTGAGAATCGCTCTCTGACCTGTCTTCTGCGGTACCTAAATGCCGATCGTAGACAAAAGCGTCCTCTTCTAACTGGCCGTTCTGGCAGGGACGTAGAACACCATAGCTCACCTCAAAGGTTTGCCCCACCACACCAACGATCGTTTTGAGGAGCTCCTGGTAACTTAAAGCGCTGCGGATAGTACTCGTAATCGCATTCAACAAGGTCTCTCGACGGAGATTACGACGGAGCTCCTCCGTACGGGCCTTTAGGACATTGTGGGTATCTGCCGCTTGGCGAACCACTTGCTTAAGTTGTTCATCATCCCAAGGTTTGGTGACATATTTAAAAACCTTCCCAGAGTTGATCGCCTCAACGAGATCCTCGACATCTGTATAACCAGTCAGAATAATTCGAATAATATCGGGATATTTCTGCGCAGTCAGACTCAGAAACTCTGTACCACTCATTTGAGGCATGCGCTGATCAGAGATGATGACTGCGATGTCACCCTCTGCTTCTAGAATTTTGAGCGCATCTGGCCCATTTTCGGCTCGTAGTACCCTGAATTCTCGGTGAAATGTTCGGTACAACAAATCCAGATTGTCAGGTTCATCATCGACAACCAAGAGCTTCTGCTTTTTACTATCACGAGCTACCATGCACCAAGCTCCTGCTGCAAGGGCATTTCTGTTGACATTCGTTGAACTTGACTATGAAACACCCTGATTGAACAACCAGAAAGGATGCTAGAACATTCCGCATACTGTTGAGATAGTAGCCCGATCGGACTGGCTATGCTTTGATTATTAGCGAAGACCCAAAAGGCTTGCCATCGACTAAGGGAAACATCAACTCTGTCCACTGGTGGCTCCAAGGTAGTTTACCAACCAAGTTCTGCTTAATCAAACTTGCCCACTTCAGGCGAATTTCTAACTCAACTAACTGAAAGTTCAGTGACGAATATCACTAGAAAGCGCTATTTTTCTGGTGTTTTACAGTATATTTTCCATTGTGCTCCGGGACTTGTGGAAGAACCTACCTATGTTCCGGTATAGCTTGAGTGGGACAAACTGCAAAACATATTTTGAAATCTATCTGTAAAATTACAGCGTCTTTAAGGAAGCTAAACAATTGCTTGTTTAATTTTCTCTTTTCGTAAAAAGTTTTCTGAGAATACCCATCTAAAGAAAATCATTTGTACTATGATCCACTGAGAAATAGTTTAAACTAAGTCATCTTTCTTTCTTTCTTCTCTGGATCAAAGGTTTAATCAGGATAGCTCAAGGATTTAGACTTAGGAATACGCTTGCACTACAGATAGTGAGGGGAAAACAAATCGCTTCATTTTCCACACTATAGGTATCATGAAGGGGAGTTACGTCTAGCGTGATCTTCTCCTAGACTGTTTTACTTGTGCTCGTTCTTGTACCCTGCGGGTTTTGGGTCACTTTCCTATGCGCTGTCCAGTGTGTCATCACCTTGAGAATCGAGTATTAGAGTCCCGATCTGCTGACTCTGGGCAGAGTGTGCGTCGCCGTAGGGAATGTTTGAAATGTGGTCATCGTTTTACGACCTACGAGCGGATTGAAATTGTTCCAATCACTGTAGTCAAGCGTAGCGGAACCCGTGAGGTCTTCGATCGAAACAAACTTCTCCAGGGAGTCTTAAAAGCTTGTGAAAAGTCTGGGGTTCCTGAATCCGAGCTAGAAAGCTTGGTGCTTTCGGTAGAATCCCAAATTCAGCAACGGGCTTCTCGAGAAGTCACCAGTAGAGAAATCGGACAGTTGGTGCTCGATCAGCTTAGGCCGGTTAATGAAGTTGCCTATATTCGGTTTGCATCTGTCTACTCTCAGTTCCAAGGGTTAGATGATTTTCTAGAGGTACTGAATCAGCTCAAACACACCGAAGCAGTTAGCTAATAATTGGGTGGGGATCCCATGGAAATGAGGTGGTCTCATTATTACGGGCTCATTGAGTAATGCTCCTAGGACATTGCAAGGCTGTTTAAGCTCAGATGGTATTGCCCTCAATATAAGCTCCACATTGAGGATAAGGCGATCAGTGAACAGGTGACTCATTGCAATGAATATGGAGATTAACATCCTCCCCTGGTTAAAACGCGGGGGCTTCACGCATTCACCCGGTAACTGACCGGGATTTTGCTGCCGTTTAGGGGGTGAAGTAACGAGGTTTTGTAACCGATGGACAGTTGGTGATGCTGCCTGTGGAGGAAGGTTGTTTGGGAACCCTTTTCGTGTGCGTGATTAGAAGCAGGACAACCCAAACGTGAGGAAGGGCAGCCGGTGTTTCCCCTAACGGGTAGAGCATTGGGAGGATGTCACGACTGATATTAAAAGTAAACTACGTTAAATGGGAACTGCTGAACTTTACCCAGTTAAGCTAACTTCAATCTTGCATCATGCTTTAAAAAGTAGCGGATATGAGGAGTAGATTGGGGGATTACAACCTATTTAGCCCATTGCTAAACAATGTTTGGCGTGAATTTTTGGAGTACAAGTAGGTTTTATCTTGGCTTAACTTGTGGAACCTCGTTACAATAGACAAGCATGTTTATGGGTGATTGGATCAGGGGTGCTTCCTCGCTAGTGAGGAGGCGTTGAGAGTGGTAGTATCCAAGTTAAAAGCAGGATCTATCCTGGAGGGGTTGCCTCTTTAATTAGCTTTAGTCTAGGCAATCTTTAATTGCTGGGTGAAGGCTGGCAGGACATGATGGCTAGATCAACCTATTCAAATTAGGGAATGGCGACTTTGCTTGACATGGCCTCGGAAATAGAACAACAGCTTTGTCCTAACATCATGGGTAGTCTTGCCGTAGGAAGAAGCAAAGTCCTAGTCGGTGCTGCCCATGGCGCATTGGTAACGGTATTGAAACAGCCTGGGTCGATCGTTCGTCGCAAAGCGCCTTATTTTGTGGTGCCCCCGCTGTCATCTTTAGCAAGAGATCATCAGTCGTCCTCGATTCAATCCAATTCCCGTCAATGGTTGATAGATGAAGTTGTTGGTACAGTTTTGCAGCGCCAGTCCTTGGTTATCCGGATGGCCGATCGGGATCAGCTTTCAGCATTTTTGAGGAATGTAGCCCATCATCCTCGGGTGACTACCTCTCACCAAGACGGACTGATTTATATAGATCAGTCGATGACTGTTGCAGATTGCTTACAAGAATTGGGTATACAGGTGGCCTATGCCTGCCCAGTGACTCGACTTAGCCGAGATCAGTTGCAGACAGTCCTAGGTTCCCTAGAGTGTTTAATTCTGCTAGAAGGACTATTCTGGACGGCGGAAGACCTTCAAACAATGCGCGCTCATTTGCCTAACTGTACGATCGTGGTGGGGATTCAGCAGGGTCTAGAAGGGGAGGTGAGCGATCTATCGCCTAATTGGGTTAGGATTAATCCCTCGACAGCGGGGGAAGATGAGATCGCAGGTCAGAATGGGCCAAGTTTGAAGCAGCAAGCAAGTCTTGAACAGCAACTTTTTACGTTGGCACATCAACGCTTGGGATCATCCCATGGGTTGCTCAAGATTGTGCGCCGATTAGTGGCCTCTGGGACTGAACTAACGGTCATTCAGCAATTGTTAGATAAATCAGATCCAAAGTTTAGCTTGCTGGAATATGTGCTGGCTCCTTTAGGGACACCGGAACGCTGGATTTTAGCGGTCTTGCTTGCGTTGGGTCATGGTGTCAGTTTAACGGCAGAACAAATCGCGATGATTACTGGGCCACTTAACCCAGAGTCCACGCTGCAATTATTACTCAATCGTGATCTGTTGGTGAGATTGGGCGATCGCTATGCGACGACAGTCGTGGTGGCGGAGGTCTTAGGAGCTAACTTCAAGCTTCAGCCTTGGATGAAGCGGGTTGTGGACTATGTGCTGCCTTGGGCCGATACCCATCAGTACGATGTGGAGGTGATGGTTCAGGAGTTACCTTTGTTGCTTTACACCTTGAAGTGGGCGGTGGGGGAAGGGGCTTGGGCAGAGGTCTTGCGACTAGCGAGGTCCCTGGATCCTACCCTGGTGTTAATGTCTCGTTGGGATTGTTGGCGGCAGGTTTTGCAATTTGCACTCCAGGCGGCTCAGCACTTGGGGGATCGATCGTCGGAAGCGTGGGCTTGGCACCAGTTGGGGACGCGGGCTTTGTGTGAAGAGGATATTCCAACGGCCTACGATGCTCTGTCGAGAGCAGCCCAGTTGCGGAAGGCATTACCAGATTCGTCTGCCTTCAGGTTGACTCAACATAATCTTAATTATTTGCTTCAAGGAACCATTCCCCGAAAAGTCCTCGCAACGGATCCGGTAATGGCTGTCCAGCAACCCTTCGATCGGCGTCGGATGTATTTCACCTTAGCCTTAATTTGCTTGGTGACGTTTGGAATATCGGCGGGGATTGGGCTAGCGATCCAATGGGTCTTGCAACCAGAATCTCCTTCCGTTTCTCCAACTGCTGAGGATGGGCCATAACGTGAGTGCATCAGGAGATCAATTAAAGACGTTAAAGCTGTTCTGTCAAAATGTTAGGAGATTGCTGAATGGGAATCTTGATGACAAAAGTTGTTCCGGTTCCCATTGAGGAGATACAGTTTAGCTCTCCTTGGTGGGTTTTGGTGACAATTTGATAGCTGATGGAGAGGCCCATTCCGGTTCCTTTCCCGATCGGTTTTGTAGTGAAAAACGGATCAAACAGACGTTTCTGAATATCCTCGGACATGCCTGGGCCGTTATCAGTGAATTGAATCATGACTTGATTTTGATCGACCCTACGAGTGCCAATCTGGAGGGTCGGCTGGCATGGGTTGCTTGGGTGGGAAGAGGCTGGGCTTGCGCTTTCTTCGAGGGCGTCAATGGCATTGCTGATAATGCTCATAAAGACTTGATTGAGTTGTCCGGCATAGCATTCCACCAGTGGAAGATCGCCATAATCTTTGACGATCGCGATTTGGGCTAGATGGGATTTGGGCTGGAGACGACTTTGGAGAATCAACAGAGTGCTATCGATGCCCTCGTGGATATCAATGGTTTTCAACTCCGATTCATCGAGGCGGGCGAAGGTTCGTAGCGATCGTACAATTTGTTGAATTCGTTCGGTGCCAGTTTGCATGGAAACTAGGAGATCGGGTAAATCTTGATTAATGAAGTCAAGTTCGATCGTCTCGATGGTTTCAGTAATGGTCGGTTCTGGCTGGGGATAGTGGTTTTGATAGAGTTTGGTGAGGACTAAAAGATCCTGGGTATAGGTTCGCACATGTTTAATGTTGCCTTGGATAAAGCTCAAAGGGTTATTAATTTCATGGGCAATCCCGGCAACCAATTGCCCAAGACTCGACATTTTTTCGGCCTGAACCATTTGCACTTGGGCTTGCTGTAATTCCGTAAGGGTTTGCGCCAGTGTTTCAGTTCGTTCGTTCACTTTTTCCTCAAGATCGGCATAGGCTTCTTCTAAGGAATGGGCCATGCGATTGAAACTTTGGGCCAGCAGCCCGAGTTCGTCCTGGGAGCGATCGTAAAGTCTGGTGGTGGAATTGGGCGTAGCCGCTACCTGCCCCATGACGCGAACCATACTTCTCAAGCGGCGGTTGACCAAGCGATCGAAAAAGAGGTAGATCAATCCAATTAAAACGATGGCAAGGGCTGCAAACGTGGTTAATACGGTATGGGTTAAGGCGGTTTGATTGGCTCGTAAATCCTGGGTGGGTACATAGATCATCAGGGTACTAATGATATCGCCCACTTTCCAGCCATAACCCTGGGTTCGTCCATATTTTTCTACAAGTTTGGCGGGTGCAGTGTCTGGGCTCCAGTGGCATTTAAGACAACTGGATTCAACTTGAATGGGTTTGGCGATGTAAAAAGCTTCTTGATGATTCAACGTGCGATAGCCTGTCACCTCTTGGAGACTGCGATCGGTTTGAAAATTCTGGATAATTTGGGTTTCAAAGTCATCGGCTTGATCCGTTGGGTTGAGAGGATTCAGCGTTGGTTGCCGATAGAGATATTCTGGGAGGAGTTCGTTGAAATATTCAAAAATTCTGCGAGTTGAAAAGGTGGCTGACATTGCCTCTAACACGAAATCACTGGTGTAGGTTTCGATCGTAGGACGGAGATCCTTACTTACAAACTTGCGATTGGCCTCACCAAAATTCAAGACAATCTCGCTACGACTCCGCGCTTCCTGTTCAAAGGTTTTGGATTGAATACTTTCTAAATACCAAGTTCCTACCGCTACGGAAACGAGTAAACACAAACTGATGACCGCAATAAATTTTAGGCGTAAAGAAACTCGTTTGGGTAAATCCCGTAATTTTTGTAGGAGTTGGCGCATGATTTAAACCGATCAGACAAAACACAGTGGGATCAAGCTGGGAGATTGAGCCGGGGAGATTGAGCCGGGGGGACTAAGCCGGGGGATTAAAACGGAAGACGTTAAAAATTAGGAGATGGCAACTGCGGGCGATTCAGCACTGGAGGCGACTGGCTGCTATTTCTCTACCTAAGTGCGAATCTAGCCAGTTGTCTGGATTGGTTATGAGTAGAACAGTTGATGAAGAAAGTCAACTTGAGAATAGATGCAGGATTGAACCACTGAGCTTGCTGCTAGAGTACCCTGGGTGAGGATTCTCAGTAACGCCGCGATCGAAAAATCAGTAGCCTAAAATGCCCCTATTGCATCGTGAGCAATTCGTCCAAGCGCTAGGGGAGAATAGTGATTCTGAAACTATTTGAATTCTGATTATTCTGCGTTGATAGGGAGGGTCATTGTAAAGGTTGTTCCTTCTCCTAGGGTTGACTGTACAGCAAGCTGTCCGCCATGTTTTTCTTCAACAATTTGCCGCGCGATCGCAAGGCCGAGACCCGTGCCTTTCCCAACTTCTTTGGTTGTGAATAGATGATCGAAGATGCGGGTTGTAATTTCTTCAGGCATCCCTAGACCATTGTCAGTAATGGTAATGTTGACCTGTTTATTTTCTATGCTGGTACGAAGCTTGATTTGATTTGGATCGGTTGCAATCTCTTCAAAGCTGCGTCCCTGATTCGATTCATCTAGGGCATCGATCGCATTCGCTAGAATGTTCATAAATACTTGATTGAGTTGCCCTGCGAAACATTTAATGTCGGGAATTTCACCATAGTCTTTTATAATCTCAATTGCTGGGCGATGTTCGTTCGCTTTGAGACGGTGCTTGAGAATTAAAATGGTGCTGTCTAAGCCGTCATGGAGGTTACATGGAATTGGTCGATCGCTGTCAGCACGGGAGAACGTGCGTAGGCTGGTACTGATGTTACGAATCCGATCGATTCCGGTTTCCATGGACTGAATTAATTTGGGTAAATCTTCTCGCACATAGTCGAGATCAATTTCCTCAATGGTTTCTGCAAGCTCTTCATCTACTGTTGGGAATTTCTCTGCGTACAAATCCAACAAGCCAAAAATATCTTGAACATAGTGGAGTGCATGGTTGATATTGCCCGCGAGGAATCCCACAGGATTATTAATTTCATGGGCTACTCCCGCGACTAAGTTGCCCAGCGCAGACATTTTTTCGCTTTGGATCATTTGCATTTGGGCCTGTTGCAGATCCGTCAGGGCTTGTTCTAAGCTGCGATTCTTTTCCTGAATGGCCAATTCCATCTGCTTACGATCGGTAACATCCCGAATTACGGACAAGCCACATAATTTTCCGTTGTACCAGAATGGAACGGATTTAATTTCAATATCAAAAACAGTGCCATTGGTTTGTTTGCAAACTGCTTCGCAGGTAAATTGTTTACCGTCTCGTACTGTTTCGAGGAAGGATGCAAACTTGGGGTGATGCTGAGGATCCAGGATTTCCCAGGGGGAAACCTTCAAAATCTCATCCTGAGAATAGCCATGCATTTGATGATAGGCCGGATTGGCTGTGAGCACCATGCCCGTGTCTAAATCAATCACAGAAAGACCATCCCCGACCGCCTCAAAGATGCTGCGAAATTGGGCTGCTTGGTATTGAATATCTTGCAGTGCGGTTTGGACTTGTTGATAGAGTCGGGCATTTTCCAAGGCAATGGCAGCTTGGGTACAGAGAAAGTTCAGGATAAGGATACGATCGGGGGGAAAGGCTCCTCTAGTCGATTGGTTTTCTAGAAGCAGGATTCCGATGAGATGGCCTTGATTGAGCATGGGTAAACACAGCACACTTTGGGGGTGCTGCTGTCTGAGATAGTCCCCAGTCAAGGGTAAATCGGTTTCTAGATCGTCAATCACAACCAGTTCTTGGGTGTTTTTGACGTACTGAATCAGTTTGACGGGAAGTAGGGGATGGTGGGTCAGATCCTCCGTACAAAGCTGCGTGTGGTTGACGGTCGCGATCGCCCGCACCTGCCATTCTCCAGAGGGATTCGGGAGAATTAAAGCACAGCGATCTGACCCTGAGTTTTGCAGAATAATTTGGGTGAGTTGGTGGAGTAGTTTGTCTAATTGAATGGTGCTGGAGAGGGCTTGCGAGGCTTTAAGGATAGCCGCAAAATCCAAAGTTTGGTTGATGCTGGAACTGCTGGAACTGTTGCGATGGTGGGAATGTACGGTGACGTTTGTTGGGGAGATCGTCAGCAGGGTATTGAATAAGCCTGCTGAAGGATCTGTTGCTTGCAAAATGGGATGTAGCAGGTTGGGATAGCGGCGTTCGAGGTCAGCCACTTTGGCTTGGGCACCCCAGCGTGCATAGCAGTAATAGGCTTCTTGCATATAGCCCGCTGCAACTTTGTCTTTGCCCCAATTTAAATAGAATTTGGCGGCCAGTTCATTGGCCAGTGCTTCATCTTGGATGAAACCATTGTCGTTGGCGCTAGCGATCGCGCGATCGTAGCAATCGCCCGCTTCGTAGTGCTTGCCCAAAACACGACAGATTTCAGCTTCTACAAGTTGAACCTTATGTAAATAGTTCATGGGAGCGCTCTCAGCCCACGCTTTCATGAACCGCTGATTTTCTGCAACTTTATCCAAATCGATCGTGACCGATCCTGGCTCGATGTTCACTGAAGATGAGAGCAAACTCAAGGATTGATAGAAATTTTTGAGGGGAACAATCAAAAGCCCTGCTGCACCCTGTTCATACTCCTCAAATTTCCTTGCATATTCCTGGGCATTCTGATGTTCGTCAAAGAGATAAGCTAACAAAAGTTTTGCCAGGTAAACATAGCAAATTCCATTGACATTTCTACTTTCAATTAAAGTAGGTAGCATTTCTGATTCATCAAACCATGTACCTATCAGCTTGGTGGGATTGTTAGAATCTCCTCTCAAATTTACTACCGTCTGTTGCCAGGTGCTGGCCCAGATTAACGAAGCTTCTTGCTTGATGTTCTGTATTAGATGATAGTATTTTGTACCTTCAGCTTCGACGCTTGCTAAATTATCTCCTGTCCAAAATAAGAACTGAGCATAGCAATTGGCACAGTACCCTACATATTCCAGATCACCCACTTCTAAACCACTGGTAAGCCCTTCTAGAAAGATGGGTAGGGTTGACCGAATCGATGTTTTCCAATGCTTAACAAATAAACCAAATAGGAGGTTGACTTTGCTGGCAAGATCTTTTGCTTGAAACTTTTCTAAAACAGTGATGGCCAGTAGCCCAAATTGATAGCCCCGCTCAATGTCGCCTGTAGCGCACAGAAACAGAGCGTACAAACTATAGGCAATCGCTGCTTGGGGCAAGTTTCCAGAGCGAATGCAGATTGTCACCATGGTAAAAATCTTCAAAGGCAACAAATTAGGTTGTGCCAAGTAGATAGATGCAAATAACCCCACCAAAATTCTCATAGCCGCAGCCTGTTCTGGGGCAACGAGGCTTGGCAGATCTGCTAAGGTTTCAATGTCACGATCGCCCAGTAGAGTCTTGAGCGTTTCATGGTGGGCAAGGGTTGTCTCAAAATCACAATCTTGTGGGAAATCGATGCCAACGAGTTCCAGGGCTTGTCTACCGGCTGTGATTGCTTCTAAAAGACGATTTTGAGCTGTGTAGGATTGAATCTTAATCTCATAAAATTTAACTTTCTCTAAAGAGTGCTGTGTGTTGGAAATTGCCGTTTGAATCAGGTTTTCTGCTGCTTCAAAGTTAGTGTTTAGATACTCTGATTCTGCAAGGAATTCATATAGTTTTAGCGTGAGATCGTATTGATCATGCCAGCAATCTGAACCGAGCAGTTTTATGCCAGTACTGAAATAATTAATAGCAACAGCGTAGGCCGTTGCTGTTTTGGCTTTTTGTCCAGCTATTAAATTAAGCTGAACTAGTTTCAATTGTTCCGATGGATTGTCAATTAAATCAAGACCTATATTGATTTGATTGACAATATTAAAAATTCGGGTTTCTTGTAGTTCTTCTGGTGTGTTGCTTAATAATAACCGCCCTATCTTAAGGTGAGTTATCTGCTTTTGGGGCAGAGCAATGAGGGAATAGGCGGCTTGCTGCACCCGATCGTGTAAGAAGCGATAATTCAGGGATTGACTGGACTGCTGGGGTTGTGAGTCCCCCGCTCCCAAGTAGAATTTGTAAACCTCACTTTGGGGCAAAATCAACTCTTCCTGTAAGGCAGGCCACAGAACTGTTGCCACTTCAGTTTGGGATTGCTCCGAGACGATCGCCAGGGTCTCCAAGTCAAACTGCGCGCCAATACAAGCCGCGAGTTTTAGGATATTTTGCGTTGATTCAGGCAGCTTTTGTAACTGCCTTACCATGAACTCAACGACATCATCGGTCAACGCCGCATCCCGCACTTGACCAATATCGCACTGCCAATGGCCCGCGTCGCGATCGAAGGTAATTAACTGATCCTGGTGCAACACTTTGAGAAACTGCGTGGCAAAGAAGGGATTGCCCTGGGTTTTCTGCATTACCAGTTCCGTCAACGGTTGGGCAATAGATTCTACCGTGTGCAATGTCTCTGTCACTAGTCGATTTAAGCTCTGGTCACTGAGCGGTTGTAGCGTGATGGTCTCGATCGTAGCCCCGGCTTTGGCAATGCCATCGAGGGTCAATAGCAATGGATGGGCTGGAAAGACTTCGTTATCGCGGTAAGCACCGAGCAGCAAGAGATGGCTGGTCTGGGCCTCCGCCATCAACACCTGCATCAAGTTTAGGGAGGCCGAATCGGCCCACTGCAAATCATCTATAAACATCACCAACGGATGTTCCACCGTGGTAAAGACGCGAATGAAGCGTTGGAAGAGCAGATTGAAGCGATTTTGGGCGGCAGTTCCTGAAAGCTCCGTCGCGGGTGGTTGGGGGCCAAGAATGCGCTCTAGTTCTGGAATGAGGTCAACAATGACTTGGGCGTTGTCCCCCAGGGCTTCTAGAATTTGAGTTTTCCAGGTTTGTAGTTGCAGATCACTTTCGCTGAGTAATTGCGTGACCAATTCGCGGAAGGCTTGGACAAAGGCAGAGAAGGGCACATTACGGTTAAACTGATCAAATTTTCCCTTAATGAAATATCCCCGTTGTCGCACAATGGGTTTATGAACTTCATTGATGACGGCAGTTTTGCCGATGCCGGACAAGCCTGCGACGAGCATGAGTTCAGCATGGCCCTGGGTCACTCGCTCAAAGGCATTCAGGAGCGTCTGTACTTCTGCTTCTCGACCATAGAGTTTTTCGGGAATGGTGAAGCGATCGCTCAAATCCTGGCTGCCTAGGGCAAACACTGCGATCGTGCCAGATTCTTTCAATTGATGTAAACAGGTGACTAAATCATGTTTAAGTCCTAGGGCACTCTGGTAGCGATCTTCAGCATTTTTTGCCATCAGTTTGCTGACGACGTTAGACAATGCCTCGGGAATCGCTGGATTGATTAAATGGACTGGGTTTGGATGGCTTGCCAAATGACAGTGGATGAGTTCTAGGGGATCATCCGTTGGGAAAGGCAGTTGCCCCGTCAGCATTTCGTATAACGTGACGCCAAAGGAATAAAAGTCACTGCGGTAATCAATACCCCGGTTCATGCGTCCGGTTTGTTCTGGCGATAGGTAGGCCAGGGTTCCTTCTAGGGTGTTGGGATTGAGGAGTTCCTGGGTTTCGCGAGGCAGTTGGGAGGAAATGGAAAAGTCTATCAGTTTAACTTGCTGCGTTTCGGGATGAATCAGAATATTGGCAGGCTTGATGTCTTTGTGAATGATGCGATTTTGGTAGAGAACTTGTAAGCTATCACATAGCCCGATCGCTACTTGCAATAATGCTATCAAGTTGGGCTGAACGTCCTGTAACCATTGGGACAGCGAAATGCCGCCAAAATCTTCCATCACCAAACCATAGGCATTGCCATAGGTTTCGAGGCTGTAGGTGCAGATAATTCCAGGGGCGTTTAATTGCTGGGAGATGTTGTACTGGTTCCGAAACTGAACTAATTCATTAAATGAAGGATATTCATGACGCAGGAACTTTATGACTACAGGCTTTTGGTCAGCCATTCGTAGGCAACGATGGATAACGGTTCGGCTTCCTTCATACAGGTTTTCCAGGAATTGGTAGCCGACTAGTTCTTCCATCATCTTAGGTCTCCCTATGGTTGTTGTGTCGTGCGTGGTTGACTAATCCTTAGAGTACCCCATTCATTTTTAGTCAAAACAAGTCTCGATCAGTCAATCAAAAGGCTGTATCGATCGTCAGTAGAACTTGGAGAGAGATTTTGGAGAAATCAGGGATTACAAACTACTCAATTGGCAAGAAAATAATTACTTCTGTTCCTTGATCTGGTTCAGAAATCACTTCGATCGAACCTCCCTGCTTTGTGACGATCGCATAGCTAACCGATAGGCCCAAGCCTGTCCCTTGGCCAATGTCTTTGGTGGTAAAGAATGGATCAAATATACGATCTTTAATATCTTCAGGAATGCCAACTCCATTGTCAGAAATCCGTACTAAGATTCCTTTTTGGGATTGAACATTATTTTGTTTCTCTGTTTCTTGCAATTCTGAATGAATAGTAATTGTAGGTTGTTTCTGTTCATTCCAACGATGAGGCTGCACAGCATCTAGAGCATCGATCCCATTCATTAAAACGTTCATCATCACTTGATTAATTTGTTTCGCATGGCAGGTAATCGATGGTAGTTGACTGTAGTGTTTAATGATTTGAATCGCTGGTCGCTCGCCTTTGGCAGCACAACGATGGTGAATCATGGTTAGTGAACTCTCGATCCCTTCATGGATATCGATCTGTTTCACTTCTGCTTCATCGAGACGGGCAAAATCCCGCAGTTCCAGAACAATTTCCCGAATTCGGGTAGCGCCTACTTTCATGGATTTCAGCAACGAGGGAAAATCTTTTCGAATAAACTCGATATCTTCTAGGTAGGCGTCAAGTTCGTCATTGGGATTGGGATAGGTTTCTCCGTAGCACTCTAGCGTTTCCATCAGCGTGTGATAGTAGCTATCAGCGTGATCTAAATTGCTGTAGATAAAGCTGATGGGATTATTGATTTCATGGGCAATGCCAGCGACCAGTTGGCCTAAACTGGACATTTTTTCTGATTGGATTAGTTGGGCTTGGGTCTGTCGTAGTTCTGTGAGCGTTTGTGATAGCTGTTGGTTTTTCTCGTGCAGTTCTTGGGTGCGTTTCTGAACTTTTTGTTCTAGGTTGTTGTACAGGCGTGCATTTTCCAAAGAGATTGCGGCTTGGGCGGTGAGCAATTGCAACACTTCCAATCGATCGCGCGTAAATGCACCGATCGTTAAGCGATTTTCTAAATACAACAGGGCAATAAGTTTCCCTTGGTTCAAAATGGGTGTGCAAAGTACACTCTTAGGCTGCTGAACTTGAAGATAGTGATCCACAATGCCAGAGTTGGTTTTGCTTGCATCATCTAGAACGATCGGCTCCAAGCGGTGCTTCACCATTTGGACAATGCTCACTGGGAGATCGCGGCTTTCTTCTAGGGGAATTGCAGCCAAAACAGTTTGATAATCTGCGGTGGTTGGCTCGATCGAGGTGATGGCTTCGATCGTCCATTGATTTTCCCTCGGTAAAATCAGAATCCCTTTCTTGGCTCCTGAATTTTGTAACACTAGGGTCATTAATGTTTGAATCAGGGTTTCCCATTGAATTTCTCGGGAAAGGGACTGAGATGCTTTGAGGATAGAGGTCAAATCCAATGCTGCTGAGAAGATTGCATTATTTGAAATGAAGGTAGAGCTTGCCTGGGTAACAAGGGTTGATGGGGGTTGCAGCGTGGTCGATCGACTGGCAATACTTTCGAGGGATTGGTTTTGTAAAATTGAGTCTAAAAGCTTGGGATAGCGTTGCTCTAAGTGCTGAATCTTAGCGGTACACCCCCAACGAGCATAGCCATAGTAGGCTTCTTGCATGTAAGTTTGGGCGATTTTTTCTTTATCCCAATTGAGATAAAACTTAGCCGCAAGTTCATTGGCGAAGGCTTCTTCTTGGATGTAACCGTTGGTTTTAGCTCCGACGATCGCCCGGTCGTAGAATTCGATCGCATTCACCTTCTGATCTAACACTCGACAGTATTCTGCCTGAACCAGATCCAGTTTATGTTGGTAATTCATGGGAGCGTGGTGCGCCCAAGTTTTGAGTTTTTGTAGATTTTGTTCGATGCGTTGCTTAGAAGGTTCGTGATCAGTTTGCCATTGGAGATAGGCTAACCGTGCTAAAGAATCATAGAAATAATAGATGGGAATCATGATCAAAGCCGCAGCCCCACCTAGGTATTGTTCTGCTAACTCTGAATGGGCGATCGCGCTGTCCCACTGTTCAAACCAAATATTGAGGACTAATTTATTGATTAGCAAATGGACTAGGGCCACGTAATCGCTAGCGGCTTGGTGTTGAGCCAGCATCTCCTCTTCATTGTAGATGGTTCCAACGATGGCACAGGGATCGGTTGATGGATGGAGCAGGTTAAAGACCATTTGGTGGTAGATCTTTTGATACCCCAGAATGGCTCCTTGATTGAGTCGTTCTAAAACCTGCTCGTACTGTTCAATTTCCGCAATGAGATTCGGCAGGGGCTGTCCTAAGGCATAGGAATGGAAGCAGTAGGTGAAGGCAGAATAGGCCGTGTAGGCGGAATCCCCACTTTCTAACCCCTGGGTATAGCCTGCTTGTAGCTGAGGTAAGGTATTACGGATGTGCTCCTTCCAATGGGTAATGAATAAGCCATTCATTAATAAAGCTCTTGCCTGAAATTCTAGATCGCCTAACTGATTGCACAGATCGATCGCAAGTTGCCCAAATTCATACCCTGCATCATATTCGTCTAACATGGCGCAGTGAAGTAACCCGTAGCAGACCAGGAGATAGGTAGATGCAGGGGAAACTCCAAATTGCAGACAAATGACTACGCCCCGATAAGGTAAGAGCGGATAGAGGGCGGGAGCAGACAGGTAAGTAGGGGCTCCTAGTTTGGCTAAGACTCGGGTGATGGCGATCGCGCGTTCATCGGTCGCCATTGGGAGGTTCAGTAAATCGGCGGCGCGGCGATCGCCAATCATCTGTCTCGCGTTTGCCAGTGCCTGGGTGTAATCTTCAAAGGTAGGCGTTTGAGGAAATTCAATTCCAAACTCCGCTAAGATTTGCAGCCCAAGGTGCACGGATTCTAATAATTTACCTTGGGCTACGAGAGCTTCAATGTGAATTTCCTGGGCTTTCACGCGATCGAGATCGGTTTTTGCATGGCGATCGACTTCCACCAGCAACTGATTCATTGTGGCGAAGTCCCCATTGAGATAGGTGGCTTCAATGGTGTCGGTATACAAAGACAGCGCACAGGGGTAATCCTGGTACCAAAGTTGGGGTGTGAATAAATCGATCGATCGCTGAAAATAATCGACGGCTGAGGCGTAGGCGGTGGAGAGTTTTGCTTGCTGTCCGGCGGCGAGGTTTAGGTGCGCAAGGTGGTGGCGCTCCTGCGGATCGTTAATCAGTTGAATTGCGCGATTCAGGTGGTTAACGATTTCAAACACTTTATTACTTTGAAGATCTTCTGGAGCGCTATCTTTCAACAGTAATTGGCCGATTTGTAGATGGGTTGCTAATTTTTCCGCTTCAGGGATGAGAGAGTAGGCTGCCTGTTGCACCCGATCGTGGAGGAAGCGGTAGGGAACTACGATCGCCTCCACTTCAGGAGTTGTACCTGTTTCACCTTGGAAGAATTTGTAGGTTTCATTAATTGGAAGAATTAATCTATCCTGAAGTGCTTTCCAAAGGGCCGTGGCGACTTCGATTTCTGACTGCTCAGACACGATTGCTAACGTATGCAAATCAAATTGTGCACCGATGCAAGCTGACAGTTTCAGCATCTCTTGGGTGGCTGGGGGCAGTTTCTGTAACTGCTGCGCCATAAATTCCACCACATCATGGGTTAGATGGTGGGCTTTAATTTGGTGGAGATCACACTGCCAATGTCCCGTCTCCGCACTTAATCGAATACAACCATCTTCGTACAAGGCTTGGAGAAATTGGGTAATAAAAAAGGGGTTGCCCTGGGTTTGTTGGTAAACCAAATCTGTGAGCGATCGACTGAGTTCCTCCGTCTGATGGGAGAGTGGATCAGCCGTTCTGTGGAAAGCATCGCGAATTAATTGATCGATATTGGACTGACTTAGGGCTTGGAGAGTTAGGGTATTGACAGAAACTTTAGCTTGCTCCAACTCATTGATGGTGAGCATCATGGGATGAACGGCAGACACTTCGTTATCCCGATAGGCTCCCACGAGGAGGAAATATTGCGTCGTTTCCATCAACAGTTGCAGCAATTGTAAAGAGGCCAGGTCGGCCCATTGCAAATCATCTAAAAAGATAACGAGGGGATGATCAGGCTTGGTGAAAACTTGAATAAATTTTTGGAACAATAAGTTGAATCGATTCTGCGCTGCATTACCCGCTAGGCTGGGAACGGGGGGCTGTGATCCAATGAGGGTTTCCAGTTCGGGAATGACTTCAATGATGACTTTGCCATTGTCGCCCAAGGCTGAGAGGATTGCGTCTTTCCACGTTGCTAGCTGGGCATCACTTTCACTCAACAGTTGTCCTACCAGATCCCGAAAGGCTTGGACAAAGGCAGAAAAGGGAATATTGCGATTAAATTGGTCAAACTTGCCCTGAATAAAATATCCCCGTTGCCGCACGATCGGTTTATGAACTTCGTTCACGACAGCGGTTTTGCCAATTCCAGAAAAGCCAGCCACAAGCATCAGTTCTGTGGCACCTTGCGCGACGCGATCGAAGGCATCTAACAGGATTTGAACTTCGGTTTCCCGCCCATAGAGTTTTTCAGGAATGGTGAAACGCTCACTGCGATCGCGACTGGCAATCTCGAAGGGGGCGATCGTTCCCGTTGCCTTGAGTTGTTCTAGGCAGCATTCCAAGTCATACTTCAGACCTAGGGCGCTTTGATAGCGATCTTCGGCATTTTTTGCCATTAACTTAGCTACAATATCGGCCACCACTTTGGGAATGCGGTGTTCGGGGCATTCGGATGCTGGGCCTGATTGAGGTGCTGGGGGGAGAACTTCGTCTAACCGGGGGGGATGCTTGGCAATATGGCAATGGATGAGCTCCATTGGGTCATTGGATTGAAAGGGCAGGGATCCGGATAGCAGTTCAAATAGGGTAATTCCCAACGCATAAAAATCGCTACGGTAATCGATACCCCGGTTCATCCGCCCCGTTTGCTCCGGTGACAGATAGGCCAGGGTTCCTTCAAGACCGTTAGGATTTTTAATGTCTTGGGTCTCCTTGGAGAGAAGGGAGGCAATGCTAAAGTCAATCAGCTTGATCTGGTGGGTGCTGGGTTGGATGAGGATGTTGGCGGGTTTAATGTCTTTGTGAATGACATGATTTTGGGTGAGATCGTGCAGAATGTCACTCAGTTGGAGCGCAATATTGAGGCTTTTCTGGAGGCTGAGTGGTTGGTCTTGAGTATATTCTCGAAGAGAAACTGCCCCAATATCTTCCATCGTCATGGCATAGCTGTTGCCGTTGGCGATCAGGTGCTCGGGGCGGACAATGCCAGGAATATCTAGATTTTTCGAGATCGTATATTGATTGCGAAATTGCAGCAGTTCGTTGAAGCTGGGATAGCTGGCTCGGAGAAACTTAATAACGGTAGGCCGACCATCGCTTTCCTGGATGGCTCGATAAACTTCAGTTCGACTGCCTTGATACAAACATTCAAGCAGCCGATAACCAGAAAGTTCTTTGCCACGAATAATGGTTTGCATACCGATGTCTCTATCCCAGATTTCGTTAGATCGCTTGCTGGTCAACTAAATTACTCTCCAATATGCCCGGAGGCTGGAGGGATCTAACCGGGGAAATTGCGCAATCTTAAAAACTCGTTAAAGGCTAAGCACGCGATCGTGGTGCCCGGGGCTGCTGATTGGGTTGAGTGCCTTTCATCCAGTGGAGGAGCGATCGTAGTTCCTCGGAGGTGACATTGCGCCACTCTCCCGGTGCTAAGCCTTGGAGTTGAAGATGCCCGATCGCAACGCGCACTAAGCGCAGGGTTGGAAATCCAACGGCGGCGGTCATGCGGCGCACTTGGCGGTTATGCCCCTCCGTCAGAGTGATTTCGATCCAAGCGGTGGGGATGGATTTACGGTAGCGAATCGGCGGATTGCGATCGGGGAAGTTGGGCTCCTCCTCCAACAGCCGGACTTGGGTAGGCCGGGTGCGATAGTTTTGAATGGCAAGGCCGCCTTTGCGTAATTGGTCGAGCGCAGTCGGCGTCGGAATGTTTTCGACCTGTACCCAGTAGGTGCGGGGATGGTGGAACTTGGGATGGCTGAGGTGATGTTGCAGTGCGCCGTGATCGGTTAACAGCATTAGCCCTTCGCTGTCATGATCCAATCGTCCTACAGGATAGACATTTTCCACGGGAATGTAATCCTTCAGCGTCGATCGCCGCTGCTCCGGCGAACTGGTGTCGCTGAACTGACTGAGGACGTTGTAGGGTTTGTGAAATAAAAGATAACGGTAAGCCACAACCAGAAAGCCTGCATAAGCTGCCTGTCGATCATACTCACAGGACTAGAGCCGATGGAAGATCGATCGGGTGACTTGCAGGCGATCGTGGCTGATTGATCTCTCCTTGGGGAGACTGGAGGGCTTGCTACTGCCCTAGATTGACTCGGCTACGGAAGCGTGTAAAGCCAAAGTTGGCTCCGGGATTGCTGGAAATTGTATTCAAGCCATAAACCAGTGACCCATTGGGATTGCTTTGATTCGTACAAGCGTTGCCGCTGGGCAGCGGTTGCAAGGGACTCAAGAAGGAGCCTGCGGTGGCCGGGGGGCTATTGTTTTGGCTGAGGACGCTACTGCCGGGAATATAGATGGTGCCGTCCGGGATTTGGTCACAGAGGTTGACGTTAAAAATCGGTTGATTGCCATCGGCTAGGTAGTAGATGGTGTATTCAATGTCGTCCCCCGATCGCAAGGCGTCACTGGTATTGACGTTCAGCAGACCGATCGGTGCACCCGTGGAAAGTTGATTCCATCCCAAAGCCGTATCGTCTTCAGTGCTGGGATCATTAACGAACTGGTTGAATGGCGTTCGAACGCCATTGCGAATCACCGCAGTGACTCGTTTAACTAAACGTAAGCGCTGCACGACTTGCCCGTCGGGCGGTGGGGGTGGGGGCG
>NZ_JBLZFX010000063.1:0-34253 GCF_050753345.1 Alkalinema pantanalense CENA528
GGGACGGTGTTGGTCTAGGCCCCAGGCGATTGCGGGGAAGATGCCGAGGAGGGGGAGGAAGATCCAGGGGCGTTTGCGGATCCATTGGCCTAGGGCTTGTTTGGTGGAGATGCTGGGGGTGGCTGGGTTGGGCTGGGTGAGTTCTTGGACGAGGGCTTCGTAGTCGGTGGAGTCGGGTTCGGCGGGGTCGAGTTGGGGGACAGGGGAGACGATGGTCTTCGACCGACTGGAGGTCATCGTAGGGTTAGCATCGGGCATGGGTTCCCCGGTGGGGCGGGTGGGGGTGGCTGATTTCGATCGTTTGAATGGGAAGTTCACCGCTGTTTACCTTTTGCTAACCCGTGGAAAATAAGCGTGCCTGTTTAATCAAGCCGTCCAGCTTTCTATGATAGCGATCGAGGTTACGGATTGGCAGGTTTGTGATGGGGTGGGGGAGAACTGGTTAGACTGGAGGATGATGGATCTGCGGGAGGTGGGTGATGGCGCTATTGGCGGAACCGTTGACGATCGCGGCTTCGGCGGTGTTATTAAGTGATGAGCAGTTTTATCAGTTGTGCCGTCAGAATGAGGCGCTGCGGTTTGAGATGTCGGCGGAGGGGGAGTTGATTGTTATGTCTCCGGTGGGTGGGGAAAGTGGGAAGCGGGAGTCGCGGTTAATTGCGCGGGTGGATGTCTGGAATGAGGCGTCGCAGTTGGGTGAGGTGTTTAGTTCTTCGACGATTTTTCGGTTGCCGAATGGGGCAAAGCGATCGCCGGATGTGGCTTGGGTGCGGGGCGATAGATGGGCGAGTTTGACGCGGGAGGAGCGGGAACAGTTTCCGCCGATCGTGCCGGATTTTGTGATTGAGTTACGGTCTGCGACGGATGGGTTGGCGAGTTTGCAGCGCAAGATGGTGGAGTATCGCGATTGTGGGGTGCGGTTGGGTTGGTTGATTAATCCGCAGGATGAACGGGTGGAGATTTATCGGCCTGGGGTGGATGTGGAAGTGGTGGAGTTGCCTGCGGTGCTGTCGGGGGAGGAGGTGTTACCGGGGTTTATTTTGGCGTTGCGGCGGTTTGAGTAGGATTCCCCTAATCCCCCTACCCTGCGGGAAGCCTAGCTACAAAGGGGGACTTTAAAGAATCAGGCAAGACTTTGAAAGACTTTGAAAAACGTTGTGGGTGATTATTCAATCCCGGAGTGGACGTTTTTTAGGAGGGAAGGGGATGGTGTTGGTATTCGCGTATATGAGGGAGGTGGGGTGATGATGGTGTTGGCGGAACCGTTGACGATCGCGGCTTCGGCGGTGTTGTTGAGTGATGAGCAGTTTTATCAGTTGTGTCGTCAGAATGAGGCGCTGCGGTTTGAGATGTCGGCGGAGGGGGAGTTGATTGTTATGTCTCCAGTGGGTGGGGAAAGTGGGAAGCGGGAGTCGCGGTTAATTGCGCGGGTGGATGTCTGGAATGAGGCGGCGCAGTTGGGTGAGGTGTTTAGTTCTTCGACGATTTTTCGGTTGCCGAATGGGGCGAAGCGATCGCCGGATGTGGCTTGGGTGCGGGGCGATAGATGGGCGGGTTTGACGCGGGAGGAGCGGGAACAGTTTCCGCCGATCGTGCCGGATTTTGTGATTGAGTTGCGGTCGGCGACGGATGGGTTGGCGAGTTTGCAGCGCAAGATGGTGGAGTATCGCGATTGCGGGGTGCGGTTGGGTTGGTTGATTAATCCGCAGGATGAGCAGGTGGAGATTTATCGGCCTGGGGTGGATGTGGAAGTGGTGGAGTTGCCGGGGGAATTGTCGGGGGAGGAGGTGTTGCCTGGTTTTGTGTTGGCGTTGCAGCGGTTTGATCCCCCTAATCCCCCTTCAAAAGGGGGACTTTGAAGATATAGGGGAGGTTTTAGCGTGGCGCGATCGGGAAAGTTACCCGGATTAGGGAGATGGTGAGAGTATAATCGGACAAAATGTTAGGTATTGGCTGGAGGTTCTTGAAATGGCGCAGGTATTGATTGATTTGAATCAGGCTGGCTTGGATTTGGAGCCGGAAGAAATGGAAGCCTATGCACTGCGGCTGGCGGAGGAGTTGCGGGAGGATTTGGCAGAGGAGGCGGGGCTGGCACGGGAAGAAGATGTGCCGGAAGGGGCGATGTCTGGGGCGGCGGCGTTTCTGTTGGGGATTTTGAAGGCGGAGGTGAATGCGACGAATCTTTTGGCGGTGATGAAGTGGTTATGGAATTTGCGCCCGAATACGGTGTTGAAGCTGAGTTATAAGAATGGCGATCGGGAAGTGAATCTGGAATATCGCACGCAGGAACAACTAGAAAAACAAATAGCAGCTTTAAAAGACATTGATTCGTTAATGGTGCAGTTAATTCAAACGAAATAGGAAGTTAATCAAAATCATTGCGTGGATTGCGAAGTGGGTGGATCCCCCCTAGCCCCCCTTAATAAAGGGGGAACCGAGCCACACTAATAGGAACCTCACCGAAATTGTTATTTGTAGGGTTATGGCACGTAAGGCGTTGTTGATTGGGACGAGTCAGTATCTAGATGGGTTTAAGCCGCTGAAGTCTGCGCCCCATGATGTTGAGGGGTTGAAGGCGTTGTTGGAGAATCCAGAGATTGGTGGGTTTGATAATGTGCAAACGCATCTGGATACAGATTCTGGTACCTTGGCGACGACGATCGAGACTTGGTATTTAAGCCATGCCAAGGATGATTTTGTGCTGTTGTTTATTGCGGGGCATGGGGTGAAGGATGCCGATCGTCGGTTGCATTTTGCGACGACGAATACCCGGAAGGTGGGGGAGAAGTTAATCACCACGACGGCGATCGCGGCGCAGAGTGTGAGTGGTTGGATGGGGGCGAGTCGAGCTAGGCGACAAGTGGTGATTTTAAATTGTTGCTTTAGTGGGGCATTTGGGGATTTGGTGCCGATGGATGATGGCGCGATCGATGTGGAGGCGGCGATCGGGGCGGAAGGTCGGGTGGTGATGACTTCGACGAGCGGGATGGATTATGCGTTTGAGCGGTTGAATGGGGGGGAGTTATCGGTCTATGGTCATTATTTGATGGAGGGGTTGCGGACGGGGGCAGCGGCAGCCGAGAGTGATGACATTACAGTGGATCACTTGCATCGGTATGTGAGTCGGAAGGTGCAGGAAGAGGCTCCGTCCATGAGTCCCAAGATTTTTGCGAAGGGGGAAGGGTATCAATTGCGGATTGCGAAGGTGGCGCTGGGGGATCCGCAGGTGCAATACCGGAAACAGGTTGAAAGAATTGTTCAGGAGGATGAGGGCGAAATTGATGAAGTTTTTAGTCGGCCAATCCTAGAGGAATTCCAGAGTAAGTGGAAATTAGATCGAGAAGTTGCGCTGACAATTGAAGCCGAAGTTTTGGAACCGATTCGAGAATATCGATCGAAGTTAGTAAAATATCAGTCATTGATAGAGAAAGCAGTTCAACATAAGTATCCGTTTGGAGAGCGGGAAAATAAACGATTAGAGCAATATCGAAATTTATTAGCGTTGGCTGAAGGAGATGCCGCGCAGATTTTGGAATGCACGATCGCGCGCTTGTCGCCTCAGGAATTGTCTAAACCTAAACCACCTGAGGTTCAGGGATATTCTGAGCCAGCAACGCCTATAACGGAGCCAATGAGCGCAATTGACGCAATTCCCTTAAAATCTGAAAAAGGCGTGAGTTATGAAAAGCTGCGTGAGTTGTTGAAAGCGGAGAAGTGGGAAGAGGCCGATCGGGAAACCTGGCGGGTCATGCTGGAAGTGGCGGGTCAGACGAAGCGAGGATATCTATCATCGGATGATATAGAGAAATTTCCTTGTGCGGATTTATTGACGATCGATCGGTTGTGGGTGGAAGCCAGCAAGGGATACTTTGGGTTTTCTGTGCAGAAAAAAATCTGGCAAGAATGTGGAAGCCCGATGAGCACGGGGAAAGAGTGGGATAACTTTTGCGCTAAAGTGGGGTGGAAGAAAGGAGGCAGCTACGTGAGCTACTCAGACTTAACGAAAAATCCTCTTCATTCTCCCGTGGGAGAATTACCTTGGTGTTGTTCGGTGGCGGGTAGAGTTCGAGTGGTCTCTTCTTCTCTCGCGCAGAGACTTGTGAACTGTAGCACGAGCCAGTCCTAGGAATTTCTAAAGTTTTGTGACTGCGTTAATTTCTACATAACAATGCTCCTTTGCGCGATCCGTTACCTGTTATCCTGCGATTTTAAAGCCTTTCTGGAAGAATAATTGTATTGCTCACTGGTATAGACCGGATCAAAACAATTCGCCAAGACAAATTTCTCCGCCACTTCCCGAATTTCCTCCAGCGGCGCGTCCCACTCCTCCCATAGCGACCTTTGGCCGGGACTCACCTTTTTGGGTTTACTTCGGCTCCGGATCCGGGCCAGTAGTTTACTGCCCCAACGGTTCCGCTTCTCCGGTTTCGGCTGCGGTTTATAATGCTTGCAAAACTTGCGATACGCCTCCGCACACAGTTCCAGCGTCACCCCCAACGCCAAAAACGCCGGATGCCACTGCGTCAACCCATCATCCGTCAGCCGATCATACGTCCCATAATTACTAAAATCATAGAAAAATCCCTGCTGCACATTCGCTGCCTTCGGGTTGCCATGGATATAGCGCAACGTATTCAACGCCCGTCGCGTCTCCGTATTCGCAAACCCCGTCGCATGGTAGCGCTTCTCCCAAAAGTGCCCCGTCCGGTTCAGCATCCGATTCAGACACATCGCCGTGTACCAATTCAACCAATGCATAATCTTCGGCAAATCCTCTACCCGCTGCGGTTCCAGCAGATAATGCACGTGGTTACTCATGATGCACAGCCCATACAGCTTAAAGCCATATTTCTCCCGACAGTGCGACAGCGCATAGAGCAAAATTTCCCGACATTCCAACCGAGTCAATCGAAACTCCCGATTATTACACCGCACCGTGATGTGATAACTCAATCGCTGCATTTATCCAATCCCAACAACAACCTCCCTAGTAATCCCAGAGATTCATTGCGGTATTGTCCATAACGTCGATCGCGGGTGTTTGATCCCCCTAAATCCCCCTTCAAAAGGGGGACTTTGAGAAAAATAGATTAGAAGTACAGATTTTATAATCTTTCCTCCTATTCTTTTGCATTTACTCTTGTTCCCCCTTTTTTCGTATTTACTCTTGTCCCCCCCCTTTTGAAGGGGGGCTAGGGGGGATCTGCTCCTCTAACGCAGACAATCAAACCATTACAGCATTCAATCCTGCGTTAGTCGCACATTCATTGTAGTATTAGCCGTAACGTCGATCGCGCGTGTTCGATCCCCCTAATCCCCCTTCAAAAGGGGGACTTTGAAAGGGTTTTTCCGGTTCCCCCTTTTTTAAGGGGGGCTAGGGGGGATCTGCCCCTCTAACGTAGACCAGCAAACCATTACAGCATTCAATCCTGCGTTAGTCGCACATTCATTGTAGTATTAGCCGTAACGTCGATCGCATTTGTTTCGATCCCGCTAAATCCCCCTTTTGAAGGGGGATTGTATAGTTAACCTAAGCAGGTGGGGTGACCTACCTGCTTAGGTTAACCAATCCCAATCGTGATTCGATGTGTTTTTTCAGACATAGGGACTATTGGTCAGATATTGTTTGTCGAATTTCGTCTAACGGTGAGGCTTGAGATTCTGAGTTGGGAACGGCTTCTACAGGTTCTTCGGGTTCATCCGGCTGAAATTCTAAAACTAAGCGAACCTTACCAGACACCCACTGAGATTTTCCTGGTTCCAGAAGCTTACATTGAATCCCTTCACCTACAATCTTTTCCGAATCGCTCGCGTGCATTACAGTTGTATTAAGACAAAGCCTCCTCTGAATTCGATAGAGTAGTCTGCGAATTACAAATGAATCATCCCCTAACATTTCATAGTGCTCGCCATAGCATCGAAAATCAAGAACTCCGTCATTACAACTTGATAGGTCAATTGGTTGTGGTTTAGTCATAACTGTGTGTGGATAATGATTGTAATCAGGGTGTAGCAGGTAGCTCATTGGTCACGAGATGGCTACCTGCAAACCAAATCTTGCTCAACGCAAGTGGTATTAATCATTGGAAATTTCTTGACGAATTCCATCTAAAGGAGAAGTACCTGAATCTGAGATAGGCGTTTCTTCTGATGGCTCTGGTTCATCAGGCACAAATTCTAGAGCAAGCCTTACTTTGCCAGACATCCATTCAGAGAAGCCAGGTGCCAGTAGGTTACAGGATACACCTTCACCAATCAAAAGGTGTCCTGTCTCAGAGTTTAGAAAGTAACTACCTTCATTGGTTAGTTTTTGCATAACACGATAAAGAATCGTTGAAGCAATGAGAGCATCATCACGCAGTAGATCGCCTTTTCCGTTATGCCTTACAGCAAGAACACTATCATCACCACTTGGTAAATAGATCGATTTTGGATTAGTCATCACTTACTCCCCTAGCTGAAACTGTCGAATCTGATCAAGATCGTTGAGTTCGGTTTCTGGTTCGTCAGGACAGAAGGCCAACACGAGTTTTAGTTTACCTTTCTGCCACGGTTGCCCAGGTCGAAGTATTTCACACGCTACACCTTCCGTATACAAAGTATATTCTTCATCGCCGCAACTTCCTTCCGCGTTGGCAATCCAATCCTGATGACGAAACGTTGATTGGGCCATGATATAAACCCCATCCACCTTATCAACGGTAATGACATCATCCTGAGTCAAGAATTCAAGTTTCGAGTTCATACCACGCCTTCACTCCGAATTGCATCTAGCACTGAATCAGAAAACATCGACTTCTCAGCTTGCAATTCCTGGATATCAGATTCATCAGGACAAAACTCCAAATAAACCCGTAGCCTCATTCGGCCTGAAACCCAGCCATTGCTCGATGGCGTCATTATCTGCCCAGGAACGCCTTCATGAGTGAACAACCGAGTACTCAGATAGGGTTTACCTGAAACATCATATTTTTGACCCAATACCCTAGCAATTTGTAGCCAAAGCTGCTGCGCTACAGAAGCAAGACTTGTGATGCGAACAACACTCGAATCACAAGCAAAAACCCCTTCTGTTTCATGCTCGATCGCTCTAAATTCCTGCATGTTTCACCCTATGATCCGATCGAATCCATTGTGCCCACAGTCAGAACCTCCGATGCGTCCCCAGGCAGTGACCCATCTACCTCTGCATCCTCAACCAACGGTAATCGATGGCGATCGAGCTGCATCGCTTCCAAACAAGCATTTACCCCATTCACCGCCTCGTTATACACCGCCATCTTCTGCTCCACCTTCGACAACAACCGTTGATTTTGCCGGATCTTATCCTCCGCCTCCTTCTCCAACGTCTTCGCTAAATAGCCCCGCGCATGGTCATACTGCTGCAAAATCAACGACATCTGATCCGCCGCATTCCGCAACAAACACACATTCAACGTCTGGTTAATCACCTGACGGAACGATCGCATCACCGTATCCTTTACCTTCTGCTCAAAATCCAACTTCAACAACTGACGAATCGCCGCCTCCGCCTCCACCATATTGTTGAAATCGTAGCCCCGACAAGCCTGCTGCAACGTCTGCCGCAACTGGAACATCGACGCCGTCCCCTCCGCAAAAAACTCAGGCCGCTCCCGCACATAGCGATCGCACTCCGTCCGCGCCTCATTCATCAACGCCGCGATCGCCTGCTCCTCTAGCTTGCGTAAATTCTGCTCCAGCCCCCCATCGTTCCCCAGCATCCGATACAACCTGCGGTAATAATCCTGCTTCTGTACCCGATGGATTAACTGCTGGAAAAAGTTCGCCACAATCTCCTGCGAAGACTCCACCAACACATCTTCCAAGCCATTCGCCAAATAGTAAAACGCCTCCGCCAAAATCCCCAACAACGGCACCACCGAATTGCGTCGATGACTCGCCTGGGCCCGCTGATGCACCGCTGCCACCGAAAACGTATTCAGCAACTCATCCAAACGACTTACCATCCGCGCCTTCAGCTTTTTGAAATCCGTCTCAAACGCTGTATTGCCATTGCTGCCCACAATCTCATTAATGACATCCTGAATGTGCGCCTGAAAATCATCGCCCACCTGCTTCAGTTCCCGACCTAACTGTTGCAACTCCTGATCCTTCAGGGCAGAAATATCTTGAGGCTGCGACTTGAGGCCATGCCAACTTTCCAAATACGTCTTCCGCAACGCAATGCACAATGGTTGCAAATCATCTGCCAAATTCGCCAACAGCATAGGCCGCTTTTCCTCGGTCAGATAGCGCGTAATCTGACTCCGAAACGTCTCAATGCCACTGTCCTTAATCAACTGCTCAACCAGCGCACCCCCATACTCGCCCAAAATCCGCACGTAGTTTTCATTCGGCGTTTCATAGCTCCGCACATCAATGCGAAAACGTTCGATCGGTAACTTGCCCGAACTCGAACAGTAGCGATTAAACTCACTGACAAACTGTGGCGTTTCCGTAGGCGACCCAAACAGCGAATCCAAACCAAAGCGATCGGCCCCGCTAGTTTGCCGCAACTGACTGCCCCAAAATCCCAACAACCCACTCGTTTTATACAGCCGATTGGAATCCTTAAACTGCTCCTGAATCAAGCCTTCCAACCGTTGGCGCAATTGCGTGTTATACCAAGTCTCATCCACCCGGTTAAACACATAAAACACCCGATCTCGAATCCCTGGATTACTACGAATTCGTTCCAGCATCGCCGTTTCTTCACTCGTCATATCCCCCGCAGAGGCCGCCTTCAGCACACAGACCACTGCTGAGGTATCGGGATGCTCAATCTTGCTGTAGGTCAACTCAGCGTCTTTTTTAACCGGCGCATCAATTCCCGGTGTATCCACTAAAACATTGCCATCTTTCAGCAAAGGATGATTGCAATAGTATTCCACCCGCTTGAGAACCGCACTATTGGATCCCCGCCGAGCATAGCTAGCCGCCTCTTGCAAATTCGCGAAATTAAACTGTTCCATCGATAGCGTTTTATTCGCTACTGTATCGATGTAATTCCGGTTTTCAATAAAACCCTTGAGCAAATATTTCAGTGCACTGGCTTGCTTGGCCCGATCGGACTTACTTTCGCCACCTTCCGTCTGAATAATATCCTGCATCTTGCCCAGCAAGGTTTCTATTACCGAACTGTTATTGATATTAACGACGGTTTCAATGCCTAGCCGTTGTAATAAAATTTGGACTTGCTCCCGAATTTCCGCCTCGGACAGGAACGTAAGCACCACCCGTTCTGCATTCGGTTCCGCATAGGCGATCAAACATTCCGTTCCCGTCGCATGACCCTCCGCGCTGTACAACAATTCCCGTTCCAGCAGCGCATTAATCAGCATCGACTTACCCGCGCTAAACGCCCCCGCAAACACAATCTCAAAGGTCGGCGCGATCGCTTTTTTCAAAGATGCTTGGATCGATGCGGTTTCCACCTGAGCCTGAAGCGTCGGTTCCTGGCCCAACAGTTGAAATAAGCGATCGACCTGATCTTGCAACCCTTGGCACTGCGGGAGGGACTGGAGCGGCAATGTACTTGACAGCATTGGAACCATCCTTAAAATTAGCTAGATGTAAGCTAACGTCAAGGATGCCCAATTCGCAACATTAAGGTGCAATTTTTGCCAAATCTTAGAGGCTCCATCAAGAGTTGGCCAACCCTGCGGAATTAGGTCACTGGTGTTGTGGCTAGGTGTCTAATGCTGCGGCGTGGAGGGTCAAGACGGTCACTTCTGGGCGACAGTTGAACCGCAGTCGAGGTCTGGCCATTCCCACCCCACGACTGGTGTATTGAATCAAACTGCCCACTTGATACTGCCCGATCGGATATTTACGTCCCAAGGGTGGCGTCACTCGTTTGTAAAACGGCAGGTAAACCTGGCCACCGTGGGAATGGCCGGATAATTGCAAATCAAAGCGTTCCGTCGCCGCAGTTTCATCCGCGAAGTCTGGTTCATGGGCTAGCATAATGGCTGCACCCTTTTCTGGCAACTGTTGCAATACCGCTGGTAGATCATCCTGTTTCGCCCAGACATCTCCCACCCCTGCAATTTGCAATTCAGAATTACCTCGATAAATCGTATGAAATTGATTTTTTAATACATCTACACCGACACTCCGTAGCGTTTCCGTTAGCAATTGTGGTTTCGTCCATTGATCGTGATTGCCTAATACCGCAAAACTACCATCTTTGGGTTGTAATTCTGCAAAAGCTTGCAAGGTAGGTGCATACTTTTCCGCTGCTTTTGTCACAAAATCCCCTGTCAGCATGACCGCATCAGGATTTTGTTGATTAATGGTTTTAACTACATCCGCCAAGCGATCGCGGGTCATCCATGAATCGGCATGAATATCCGTCACTTGGACAATGCGATAGCCTTCAAATTCCTGGGCTAAGTGCGGTAACGTGATGGGAACTTGGACGACATCTAACCATGCAGGCTCAACTTTGCGAGCATAGGCAATGACGCAAAAGATAGCCAAAAAAATGACGACGAGGAACTTGAGTAAACGAATCATGGTAACGCTGAAGTGGAGATGACGACGCTGACGAACCGACTGCTTTAGTAAAGCATAGGGATATGACGATCGACTGACTGTGATTTGACAACTCGATATTTTTGGATTGTTAATCTGCAAAGACAGGTTGGGTTTGGGTCGCTGTCATTAAAGTTGCTGGATAGCGATTGAAATTGCCGAGGAGCAATAACCTCGTATCAAATCCTGTAACTGAGTCGTAGATGGGCCTCACCTGACTCATCATCAAAGTGAACAGCTAGACAGGTTCGCTCCTGACCTTTCCTATGACACCTCCTCGCCCCCTGTACTCCTTACTCCTGAGCCTGGGTTTCCTATGCATGTTGGCTTTACCCAATGCCAGCACAGCTAGTTCGCCCCCATCCCAGCTTCTCAAAGAATTTCCTGCGGACAGTTTTGTGGACTTACTCGATCCCGCGATCGTGCAGGATCAACGACTCTTTTTTACCGCTGATGATGGCCGCACCGGACGGGAACCTTGGATCAGTGATGGCACTCCAACGGGAACACGATTACTGAAGGACACGTTACCCGGTCGTACCACTCCCCGATCGGGTAATCCGATCGCCTTCTGGCCAATGGGGTCTAGCGTTTGGTTCCAAATTGATGATCCTGCGCAACCCTGGTGGCAGAGTAATGGTCAAACCACTCAGCCGATCGCAACCCTCAATTCCACCCTCAAACGCATCCAACCGCCGAACACCATTCTGGCGGTGAGCCAACCTTCCCCTCGGCTGCTCTTCGCGATCGCCACTGCCCAAGGCGCAGAACTGTGGCAAAGTACCGTCCAAAACCCTACCCCGCAACGCTTTTACCGCTTTCCGAGTACCGCCGTTGGGTTTCCTCCCCAGCTCTTTACTGTGGCGGGTGCCCAGACTTTCTTCGCAGCGGCTGATGCTCAGGGAACCCAGCAACTCTGGCGCACAGACGGTACCCCCAAAGGCACGATCGCCCTGAAATCGCTGAATCCTGCCGCGGAACCCTTTACCGTTTGGCAAAATCGCATTTACTTCCAAGCGGAAACCCCGCAACAGGGTTGGGAATTGTGGACGAGCGATGGCACGATCGCAGGTACCCAACTGATTCAAGACGTTCTGCCGGGGCCTGGATATTCTGCCCCAAGATTGCTCACGGGAATCAAACAACGATTTTTCTGGGTCGCGAATGGCCCTCAAGGGGAAGAACTTTGGGTTACAGAAGGTCAGCCCAACCAAACTCGTCGGGTGAAACGTTTGACAAATCGGCCTAGCTTTCGGGCAGAACGTAATGTTGTTGTTGTGAAGAATCGTCTGTTCTTTAGTACCGTCGCAGCAGATGGCAACGTCTATCTTTGGTTAACCGATGGCACAGAGGCAGGCACCCGACAACTGACCCCCCAAGGTTTATTCAGTCTCACGCATCTAACGGCAGTCGGCGATCGCGTCTTTTTCAGTGGCACAGGCCCCGATGGGAGTGAACCTTGGGTCAGTGATGGGACAGTACAAGGAACTCGGCAAATTAAGGATCTTGCTCCAGGGACAACGGTGATTGCTGCGCCCTGTGCACCACCGCCCTTGGGTGAACGGAGGAATTGTCCACCGCCCACCCCGGTTGCCAACTCGTCCGACCCCACCCGGTTAACGGCCTTTCGCGATCGACTGTATTTCATCGCCCACACCGCCGAAAAAACGCAACTCTGGCGCACAGATGGCAGCGATCGCGGCACAGAGGCGATTTTGGATTTAGCGCCCGCTGCCGCAGGTCGTCCCAGTCCCCAGATCATGCAAGTTCGAGATCGCTTACTGGTCACGGGATATCAGATGGATAAAAATCGGCTGCAACTGTGGTCAATTCGTTAGCCATGAGCATTGCTAGAATTCTGGTTTTCCAAAGCTGCGGATGGAGATCGATCGTGACGACCTGAAATCGCTACTGCATACGATCGATCGTGCGGTATTGAATCGCTTCAGCCACATGTTGAGCTTGCAGGCGATCGGCTCCAGCCAGATCAGCGATCGTGCGGGCCACCTTCAGGATACGATCGCTACCCCGCACCGAAAGCCCCAACTTTTTAATTGCCCCTTCCAGTAACCCGCGTGTACTATCGTCCAACTGACACCATTGGCGCAATTGCTGGCTTTGCATTTCCGCATTACAGCGCAGGGGAGTCCCAGCAAAACGCTCCTGGGCCGCAGTGCGCGCCACTTGAACCCGCGCTAAGACCGTGGCAGAATCTTCCCCAGTGGTTTCGTGAATAATTTCCTCAGGTTTGAGGCGATTCACCCGCACCTGTAAATCAATCCGATCCATCAATGGCCCAGACAGTTTAGCCCAATACTTTTCCCGCACATTGGGGGAGCAGGTACAAGCCTGCACCGGATCCCCAAAATAGCCGCAGGGACAGGGATTGGTACTCGCCACCAACGTGAACTTCGCCGGAAAGGACACCGACTGCCGCGTGCGCGAAATCGTTACATGCCCATCTTCCAACGGTTGCCGCAGAAATTCCAAAACATCCCGCTTGAATTCCGTTAATTCGTCGAGGAATAAAATACCTCGGTGGGACAGGGAAATTTCCCCAGGTCTGGGAAAACTCCCCCCACCCACCAGTGAAGGCCCCGAGGCGGAATGGTGGGGGCTGCGAAAGGGCCGCTGACAGATCAGAGATCCTTTGGATTTCAACAGTCCCGCCACGGAGTGAATTTGAGTCACTTCCAACGCTTCCTCAAAGGTCATCCTGGGTAAAATTCCCGGTAGACGCCTTGCCAGCATGGTTTTTCCGCTTCCTGGTGGCCCGACAAAGATTAAGTTATGCCCCCCGGCTGCCGCAATTTCCAAGGCACGACGGGCATGGGCCTGACCTTTCACATCCCGCAGATCAAACCCCACGATCGCCCCTTGGTTCAGCTCCGCCTGACTGTCGATCGTGGCAGGCTTCACCGACTCCGGCTGATGGAGAAATTCCACCACCTCCGCCAACTGTTTAAAGCCATAGACCTCAATCCCCTGCACCACCGCCGCTTCCCGCACATTATCCGCTGGAATGATGAGCGATCGAATACCGAGTTGTTTCGCCGCTGCCGCGATCGCCAGTACCCCTGCCACCGGACGCAAACTCCCATCCAGCGACAGCTCACCGAGAAATAAGCAATGCTCCAGGGCATCCATGGGCACCTGCTCCGAAGCCGCCAACACACCAATGCTAATCGGAAGATCAAAAATGGGGCCTTCCTTGCGCAGATCTGCCGGGGTCAAGTTGATCACAATCCGCCGCATGGGAAAGGCAAATCCAGCATTTTTAATTGCCGCTTTCACCCGCTCTTTAGACTCCTGCACTGCTGTATCGGGCAAGCCTACGACCACCATTCCGGGCATATTGTTAGAAACATCGACTTCGACCCCCACCTTTAGGGCATCAATCCCCATGAGGGACGCACTCCAAATTCTCGACAGCATGCAACTCGCTAAATGATGGATTTTGCTTAGAGTTCCCGGCTTTTTCAAGATTCCTTACAGAGATTGCTTACAATAGCGACAGCAGCACTTAAAAAGTTTATGAGTGAGTCGAACGATACCATTTTCGGCAGAATTATCCGCAAGGAAATTCCCGCAGACATTATCTATGAAGATGAGTTATGCCTTGCTTTTCGGGATATCAGCCCCCAAGCACCAATTCACATTCTGTTAATTCCGAAGCAGCACATTCCTAAATTGGCAGATGCCACAGCAGAAGACCATGCATTGCTGGGGCATTTACTCATTAAGTCCAAGGAAATTGCCGCCAAAGAAGGCTTAGCAAAAGGCTATCGGGTGGTGATCAACACCGGTGAGGACGGCGGCCAAACGGTGTATCATCTGCATTTGCATATCCTGGGTGGGCGGAGTTTGGCTTGGCCCCCCGGTTGATGGAGAACTGATGTATACTCGCCCCCTTGCCCGATTAATTGAACATTTGCAGCACTTGCCAGGAGTTGGGCCAAAAACGGCTCAACGTCTGGCTTTGCACATTCTGAAACGCCCATCGGATGAAGTCGCAGCCCTAGCTCAGGCCCTTTTGGATGCCAAAAAGCAGGTGGGGCATTGCTCGGTCTGTGGACATTTGTCTGCTGAGCCTATCTGTGAAATTTGCAGTTCACCCAAACGGGACGATCGCCTCCTTTGTGTCGTTGAAGATTCCCGCGATTTAATTGCCCTGGAAAAAACTCGGGAATACAAAGGCAAATACCATGTCCTAGGCGGGCTAATTTCACCGATCGATGGCATTGGCCCCGAGCAATTGAACATTCAATCTTTAGTGCGACGGGTGAGCCAGCAATCGATCCAAGAGGTGATTATGGCCATCAGTCCCAGTGTGGAGGGCGAAACAACGACGCTGTATGTTGCCCACTTGCTGAAGCCATTTACAAAAGTAACGCGCATTGCCTTTGGGTTACCCATGGGCGGAGATTTGGAATATGCCGATGAAGTGACGTTAGCGCGAGCCTTGGAAGGTCGTCGGGAACTGGATTAAGCCTTGGACAACCCCTTGCCATTCAACGATCCTTAAAATCGCCCTCCAGTTCACTGATGAACCAGAGGGCGTTAAACTAAGCAGGTTAAAGAAACTTTGGGACTGGCTGTTCTATTTCAACTTGGACTTAATGAAGGCCAAAATTTGCCCCTGTTGTTTCTTCAGAGCTTCAACTTCTGCCTGCAACTTCGCGACTTGCACTTTGAGCGCTGCCACTTCACCGCTCGCATCCCCCGTTGCAGCAGCAGCAGGGGCGGCAGCAGCAGGGGCAGCCACTGCTGCTGGACGACGTTTGGACTTGCTCATAGCCGCTTTAATCGCTTCGATGAGCTGCTTTTGGTCAAAGGGCTTTTGGACAAATTCAAAATACTCAAACGGCTCTTGGAGCTTTTCCGTTACTTCTTCCTTTCGTCCAGACATCAGCACCAAAGGAATGGACTGGAGATCGGGTTGGGCTTGGATCTGCTGATATACCTCCCAGCCACTCATTCGAGGAAGCAAAAAGTCCAGCATGATTAGGGTGGGCCGCTCTTGACGCACAAGGTTAATTCCCTGCACACCGTCCTTGGCTTCCAGAACGTCAAAATTGCCCTTGGGCAGCATATCGCGAACCATGTTCCGGATCACGGCGCTGTCATCAATCACTAGAACCTTATGACTTGCCACAACTAAACTCCTCTGCGGGTGACTGCGGAATTAATAAAAATGGGGTGAAAGACAATCGGGTGAAAGCGTTTCAAGGCAGCGGCTGTCCAATCCGAAGGCTAGATGAAACCCTGACAAGGACCCGACAGACGGGAAACACTCTTGCGCCTATTTTTTATTGCCTGCTTTGTTGCCTATTTTTAGGATGAAGCTAAAAGTTCAAATAATCACACTCTACTTAGAAAACTCTCCTATGACATTACTTCTAGCACTAAATCCAGGGAGCGACTCACTCATTTTGATCGGCTCCCCCATTGAATTATGAATGGATTTTGCATTTTGTGATCTGAATCTTGAGTCATCCTGGCTGGCTCCCCTAGCCGCACTATCGATCGAGTATTATATTGATTTTGTCCGCACCCTTAAACAATCGATTCTATTGTGCCCAACTCTATGGCTGCTGACACTAATTCTCCGATTCCTAGCCCTTCTCTAGCCAAAACGTCGCGATCGCGGGTGGATCGTGCCGTGGAACGGTCGGAAATCCAAGCCATGCCGTCGTGGTTGCGGAGATCGATCGGTAAAGCCAGCGAGATCTCAACGGTTCAGCAAATTATTAAGCAACGGAATATCCATACCATTTGTGAGGAGGGTCGCTGTCCCAATCGGGGCGAGTGCTATGCCCAGGGAACGGCAACCTTTTTACTAATGGGGCCGACTTGTACGCGATCCTGTGGCTTTTGTCAGGTGGATAAGGGACACGCGCCGATGGCATTGGATCCCCACGAACCCCAAAAGGTCGCGGAGTCTGTGCGGCTCTTGGGATTGCGCTATGTGGTACTGACCTCGGTGGCGCGGGATGATCTAGAAGATGGGGGGGCTGGTTGGTTTGTGGCAACGATGGCGGCCATTCGAGCCACTAATTCAGCCACACAAATTGAGGTGCTGACACCAGATTTCTACGGTGGACGGCAAGAAGATCTGGCTCCGGAATCCCTACAAGCCCAACGGGTCAAAACAGTCGTTGAAGCTCGGCCCGCTTGCTATAACCACAATATTGAAACGATCGAACGCCTCCAGGGAACTGTGCGGCGGGGTGCAAAGTACGATCGCACGCTGCGGGTGTTGCAACTAGTGAAACAATTTGACCCCACGATTCCGACGAAATCGGGGCTGATGCTGGGCCATGGTGAAACGGAAGCCGAAGTGATCCAAACGCTAAAAGATTTGCGATCGGTGGGGTGTGATCGGGTCACCCTAGGGCAATACATGCGCCCCAGTTTGGAGCATTTGCCCGTGCGGAAATATTGGCATCCTGAGGAATTTGAGAAGTTAGGCGCGATCGCGCGGGAATTAGGCTTTTCCCATGTGCGATCGGGGCCCCTGGTGCGCAGTTCCTACCATGCAGGCGAAGAAATATAGGAGCAGTGGGTGGATTGGTTACCCGTCGGATTGTGGTCAGTGTGATGACTAACCACAATTTTGGTTCCGGTTGTTGGTTTAACAACTGGAACTCCTAACAAATTCGCTATAAAGCCGCCAAAATATCCTGCTCGATTTGCCGAATAGCCGTCATGACGCCTGAATCAGGATGGTTGAGTAGCACTTGTTTCACATCCTGGAGATAGGTCGCTAAATTTTCCCGTAGGACAGGCCGATCGACCTCCACGGTGTGGCGATAGTCCCAGACATCCCAGGCGAGAATCCCTAAACCCACGATCGGATCAAGGGCCGCCGCACCCAATTCTGCGGCGACAGCTCCTCCCGTTTTTGCAGCGACTTTCGAGGCAGCAGCCCCAGCAAACTTGGCACTGGCTTTACTCCCGAGTTTTCCTAGGGAAGCCATAACGATCGGTTTGGCCGCTAGGTAAGTCCCACCACCCGCCAGCGTTTTTAGGGAGAGGCTCGACACGGTGCCTTCGCTGCCTAGGGTCAGGGAAATATCACTGAGGTAGCGATCCCATTGGCCCTGGGGAATGTGGTATTTGGTTTGCACCGCCCCGATCGACTCCCGCAGGGCCGCTAGGTATTGATCCACAGTCTGATTGGTAATGACTTCTAAGCGTAGTTGGGCATTCTTGGGCACGAGTACCCGCTTGGAAAACTCTTTTTCAAAGGATTCTGACAAATGGGTAATCACAGCCTCTTTACCGCTGGCTTGCTTAGGATCCATCCGGTGGATCGCCCAGCCATAGCCCCAGACAAAGGGCGTACTGAACTCCATGCGCTTCTGATTGAAAAAGTCGAAGTACCAATCCAGGAAATTTTCAATGCGCGGTTCCAGTTCCACTTCCCATTGGGTGAGGGCTTGGGAGGCATAGGTTTCTGCTACCCCGTGGGCGGTTTGTAAACTCTCCGCGATCGCCCGATCGACTTCGCTCCAGTCCGGGGCCGTCACAGCGACTTCCTGCACCACTTCGGGCACTTCCGGGACGCGGTGAACCAGGGACTGATCAATAATGTATTTCCCAGCCAAAGGAATGAGAACGATCGCTAACACGATCGCCCAAATAAACGGTTGCAGTGTTTTAATCAGTTGGGTAATGGCTTGAATGCGCTCGGTTCGATCCGCATAGGAATTTGGGCTGGATCCTGACTCTGCTGGAGGATCTACAGGCTGAGCCACCGTTGGGGACGTTAAGTCTTCTTTAGGATCAGTAGCTTTTGAAGGGGGGACTTTTGAAGCCGCGATCGCAGACGCTTTGACTTTTTTCGACTGACCCATGGGCGGAACTCAAGATGGTGCAGAGGCAATATCAACCAATGCCTTTAACCTTATCAGAGGGGGGCGATCGGGTTCAAACTCAACTAGTCTTTTAATCCCCTACGATCGCACCATATCGCACTCAAACCACACCGCACTCAAACGAACGGATGGAGGTTGCCTTGAATCAAGACTCCCCACCCTATGACGGACGGGGTATTCCGCGCGTTGGATAAAAGACTTACGTCGAGAGCTTGGCTCCGACATAACCCAACAGATAGTTCAATACTCTAAAAACTTCAGAAAATTTCTGCTAGAGCCATTTCCTGAAGTTTTTCTAAAAATTCTGAATAAACGGTGAACTACAGATTTGAGCCAAAGTTCGCCTTGCACATCTCAAGAATTCGGTGATCATTCTCACTAACTTTTTCTAAGCGCTGAAATCCCTGCAATCCAATTTCTGCTTGAGCAGGATTCCCATTGGAGGCGACAACAGAAGTCCGATCGAGGGCAATTTCAAAGGGCGTTGCAGCAGGTTCATAGGCTCCACGAACCGTTAATGCCAACTGATTAGCCTGAAACTGACCATAGGCACAATCAAAGGAAGAACTAGGCATATACAACGCGCCTAAAACTTTACCTTGCTTAACCTCAAAGACAAAATAGGCTTTACCCAAGACTTCCGGCTGAGCCGATTCCCCATACAAATAGACGCCATCACTTAAAGGAGCAGAAGATACAGCAGGGGAAACAACTGCGGGAACAAGAGCAGGCGCTTTTTCAGTATTCAATACCTTAGCAGATTGCATCGACTCAGCATTAGCGGGGTGAGCAGCTATTGCCGATACAGTTAAACCTAGGGTTAGAGATGCAATGGTTAATAGACGTGAAAACATTCCAACCTTTGCAACCGCCTGAGTATCACACCATTTAGAAAACACGTCCATAAGAGCATCTCTCACAATAGAAATTTTATTAACGATCGACCTAGGGCGTGGAGTCGTAACCCTAAGGTGTGAGTGTGTTGCAATGACTAGATTCAGCGTTGAGATAACCGATTCCAGAAAGTTGCGAACCGAAACCTGTGAAGAATTTATATATTCTCAAGGATCCCAGTTATGCAAATTGTGCTTCCGCTAGAACCTTGTCGAATTACACCCCTCAAGTGGGTAAGATAGCTCTTGAGGAAAACCAACAATTGGACTCAGAACATTCGATTCAGAACATTCGATTCAGAACAACTAGATTCAGAGAGACTCTGTCCTGAGAGCGTTAGATTTTAGGGAAGAGTTAATTTGCAAGCCAGAAGCTTTCCATATAGTCATCAAATCATCTTTCAAAAGGAATCGCAATGCGCAAAAGTGCCACTCTGCGATCCGACCACTTCATCTAATTAGATAGATTTATTTATCTTAATTCGCTTGCTTCTCCTCAGTTCCAACACCACTTAAAGCTTTACAAAGCCTCAAGCTTGCAAGGTGACTTGTAGCCCGATCTAGGGAGAATAACCACCTATGAAACTGGTCTAAAGGGGTTGTTGCTGATCAATCATTGCGTTACTCTAGCCCTGAACTGAATCAAAAATTCGTACTTAACGATTTAGCAATAGAGCCACAACCCATCTGGAATACAGCCATCTTCGGTGTCTGTCACAGTGAAACCGCTATCACTCTAAGCGGACCCTAACCTCAACCCTTTTAACGATCCACAGGGCAATGGACTGTCATTAAACACTTTGATTTAAACGCCATGGAGCACAGTTTGAAGACCGTATAGATTGCCATACTCATTCTCGATCGGATCAAGCTTGTGATTTTGATCACGCGAATGAGTGATTTGTGCACTCCTAGAGCAAGTGGAATTGTTGAGTTAATGTAATCTTTGTTGGATAAGTTAATGAACGATGATGCTTTAAACAATGTTACAGACAACCTGTCTGGAAATTCTTGAAAGAATTGGTTGAGTAGCATCGTGATTTAGATCACCATGAACCGGATCACCCATTTCAGGGAACAGCATATCAATAAAATTCCACGTAGGTAGGTGGTTGATGGGGATATCATTTCTTAGCAAAACCTGAGGGTTGCGATCCATAAAAAAGGAGCGCGATCGCGCTCCTGACTCAGTGTAGTTGTAGTGGTGTGGTTGTGATGGACGGGAAAAATTGGTACTACAGCACCAATCTAGTGGATCTGGCTAAACGAGCCCAATTTAACTGGCCAGATACTCGCGCACCATAGCTTTGCGACGACGCAGGTGATCCAAGGCTTGCCGCTCCAGTTGCCGCACCCGTTCCCGGCTGAGGTTCAACTGTTCGCCCACTTTCGCCAACGATCGCTCGATGCCGTCTTCCAAACCGTAGCGCAGCATTAGGACTTCCCGTTGCTGAGCGGTTAGATCTGCAAGTAAGTTATGCAAGTCTTGGCGAAGGAGTTCCTGGGTGGTGTAGATCTCTGGGGAAGCGCCATCATCCTCGAGCAACTCTTGCAGCTCGGTATCTTGGTTGTCGCCAACCCGCAGATCTAAGGAAACCGGTTGACGCGCCATGATGAGGTAATCCCGAATTTCCTCCGGGGCCAAATCTAGCTCCGCAGAAATCTCAACTACGCTGGGGCTACGACCCAAACTCTGTGCTAACTCTCGCTGCACGCGCTTAATCTTGTTTAGTTTTTCGGTGATGTGGATGGGCAAGCGGATAGTGCGGCTTTGTTGAGCGATCGCGCGGGTGATCGCTTGACGAATCCACCAGTAGGCATAGGTCGAAAACTTGTAACCTCGGGTGGGATCATACTTTTCCACCCCCCGTTCTAAGCCTAGGGAGCCTTCTTGAATCAAATCCAGGAACTCTAAGTTGCGCTTTTGGTACTTCTTCGCGATCGACACCACGAGGCGCAGATTGGCTTCAATCATCTTCTGCTTGGCTCGCCGACCCCGCTGAAAGATGTTTTTAATCTCAGCTTCATTGATCTGAGCGTGCTCAGCCAATTCGCGATCGCTGGGTTCGTGATCCAAAGTTTTCGCAAGACTGGTCTTTTTGTCTTGCAGGGCCATCATTTGCTGCACTTGTTTACCATAGACAATTTCTTGCTCATGGGTCAGCATAGGCACACGACCAATCTCATGCAGATACGTCCGCACCATATCTGCCGTATAAGTCGGGCTGGGATGGGTTTTTTTAGAAGTGGCAGTGGTCATGGTGGCAAAACTCCGTAACAGGAAATAGGGGGGACGAATCCAGAGGGATCAAAGACCTCACTAACGCATTCAGAGGGTGGATATCTTTAACAGAGCATTGAGTTTTACAGAGCACCTTCAAGGAGAACAATGCAGCAATCTGCAATTAACTCTAACCAGTGAGGAGATAATCTACGACCGTCAAAAGTGTGACTCAATGAAAGCAACTTGAACTGAGGTTGACGATAAAGTCAGACATAGAATGAAGCTTGACTTCGGAAGCCCGTATGAGAACGGAAAAGATTCTTTACCCGATCTAAGATCTGGCTCAAAGATCTCATTCGAAGTTGTTAGAGACTTCACTAGTTGTTAGAGACTTCACCCAAAGTTCAGATCAGACCTTAGCCTTCAAACTAAATCTCAACCCTTACCTACCCAAACAGGAATCAGCGAGATTCAAATTCTGGCCCATACTTTGAAACCTCTAGACAAGCAATGATAATCAAAGTCGAAATGAGTATGAGTTAATCATATTGCAAAACTTGAAGCTAGTAAAGAGAGTAAATGTGCTTATTCCAAAGGATCTTGTGGACAACGAAGTGATGCAAGGATTACTAGTCAAGTTGGCTAGCTGTCTGAGGGAAACTAGGTTGATTGCCTTTTTCTTCTCAGGCTTAAGGTCTGGTAAAACCAGGTATTATCCTAGATAGAAATGGTTGTCTGAGATATATCAGAATCTCTCTAACATTCCATTTTAGGTCACTTCATCATCGCAATTTAACTTCCCTAGCGCTGTGGGATAACCGAACTTCCCGAAAGGAAATTTAGTAGGGATTTCTCTACCTAGACTCGGAGTAGAGCTAATATCTGAAAAGGCTTCTCTATCAAGGTTTTGACCTCCTTGGTACACCGCATAATAGCCAGGTGTTTTCAGCTTAAATCGTTAACGTGATTTCCATATCTCAAGAATATGACTGAAGTATGACACTTCAGAATACGCACTTGAGATGGAGACAGATTTATATCTACAAAAAGTTCCTGAATTTATCCTATGAAAATTGAGTGGAGAAAGCAGGAAATTTCTTAAATGACTCTAAAATCTCGCACACAATTAACCTGGTAATCACTCCGATAAAACTCAAGTAACCTGACAAAACTAGAATGACAGGTTGTAGAAGAATGTCCTTCAGCAAGTTCCTGAGTGAAGTTGGAGTAAGAAGCTTTCTAAGAGTAGTATAGTTAGATTGTATTATAAAGTACTACAAAAGTCAATCCCTAAAGGCAGAATCAACCGCTCAATATACGTATCCAAATACCGATCCAAATACCGATCCAAATGCCGATCCAATACAACCCCAACTTAAAACCCCAAATCAGCCTTCGCGGCAAGGGCCGCTTCTAAGACAGCTTCATCGGTAACGGTCGTCCAATCAGTATCGCCGATCGCGGCATAGAAGGCTTCGTCGTAGGGCCGGGTGCGAATGACTACAGGCATAGGAACCGCATGGCCCAAGATCAGCGCCTGTTGTTTAGAGTCCAGTTTCGCCAGCACCGATCGCAGGGCTTGGCCGCCGGAAACCCCAGTGAAAATGGCGTCAATGTCCTTTTCGTCGTTGAGCAGGGCTGTAATTCGGGTTCCGATCTGCGACATGACTTCGTTATCAATTCCCGAGGGTCGCTGGTCAACCACCAAGAGCGTGACAAAGTATTTCCGCATTTCCCGCGCGATCGTGCCGAAAATCGTTTGTCCAACGGTGGCCGGATCGAGAAAGCGATGGGCTTCTTCGATCGTAATCATCAATTGGCGGGGGCGATCGTCAATGTTTTTAGTTTGCAAGAAATGTTCGGCTTTCCGCACGTAGGCAGCATGGATGCGGCGGGCAATAATATTGGTCGCCAACATATAGGAGAGCAGGTTGGATTGAGAACCAAACTCAATGACAACGTGCTTACCCGCTTCAATGCATTCCAACACCTGGCCGACGTAATTGTGGGGACAGGAATTGCGAATGTACTTCAACGACTCCAGCCGAATCAGCTTGCGTTGCAGCGCCATGATGGAGGATTTATTGCCCATCTTGACTTCGCAGAATTCCTGAATTTCTTCATTGCTCATCGTCAGAAGACGGTTAATCCAGCCTTTGCCAAATTCGTTGCGTAGGATTACCGCATTTTCCAAGCTGGTTTCCGAGAGATTCAATTCTCCCCGTACCAACGCAAGATCTTCCACTTCAATTTGGTCATAGCCGATGTAAAGTTCCTGGGCATTGCGAACGCCGCGCCGTTTGGTGGAGTCGGGGTCAAGGGTAAAGATTTCGACTTTGCCGGGAAACAGTTGGCATAATCCCTTCACGGTACTAAAAGCTTTACCTTCGCGGGTTGCTTCCCAGCCGTATTCCGAATGCATATCGAAAATTAGATTCACGGCGGCCTGTTTGCGCACTACTCCCGCCAAAAGCAAACGAGTTAAAAAGGATTTACCCGTCCCAGATTTACCAAAAACGCCATTGCTGCGTTCCACGAAGCGATCGAGGTCGAGGCAGATGGGCACAGCCATGTCGATCGGTTCCCCAATGGCAAAGTTACGGCGGTGGGGGTCGTCTTCCCAGCCAAACACCGCACGGAAGTCCCGCTCGCTGGCGTCATACACTTGGCTAAAGTGGCTGGGAATGGTCTTAACCGGCAGGAGTTCGATATCGGCGTTGGTGTTGGGTTGGTAGGATGCGGCGGCAACGGTGGAGCGAGTGTTGGGAATTTTGGCCTTGGCTTTGGTGGATTTTTTAGCAGAGGTTGTTTCGGCAGCATTCTCAGCGATCGCGGGAGCTACCCGACGCTTCTCGTCATTGATCATCAGCATCGGAGCCAGTTCGATCGTGCCGTAGGTGCCGCTACCCGCCAAAACTTCCTGCAAAAAAGTATTTGCCGGATCGGGCGGATTAGCTAGGATCCGTTGGCTGGCTGTCCCCAAGGTTACATCGGTCAACATACAGAAAAAGCGAGATCGGGTTCCTTGGACAACCAAAAATTTGCCCACCCGCATTTCTTCCACCGAAACATCAGCGTGGAGGCGAACTTCGAGTCCCTTACTTAGGGAGCCTTGAATAACAGAACCGAGGGGTTTTTCTGGATGCATGGCAGAGCAGATGTACCATCAGGCTTTAGGGTAGCATGGTCTGGGGGTTTGGAGGAAGGCATGGGCGTGATCATCGCGGGCGATCGCAGTGGCAGTGGCAAGACAACGGTAACGCTGGCGATTCTGGCAGCCCTTCGACAAAAAGAGTTGGCCGTGCAGTCCTTTAAAGTAGGGCCGGACTATATTGATCCAATGTTTCACCGGGTGGTAACGGGACGGCCTTGTTATAACTTGGATCCAGTCTTGACCTGCGAAACCTATGGACAGCATTGCTACCAACACCGATCGCAGAGCATAACCCACAGCGTTGTGGAAGGGGTGATGGGCTTATTTGATGGGGCAGCGGCTCCCCTGGGCTATGGCAGTACGGCGCACATTGCCAAGCTGTTGAACTTGCCCGTGGTGCTGGTGGTGAATTGCCGCAGCCTGTCCCAGTCGATCGCGGCATTGGTTCAGGGATACCGAACCTTTGATCCAGCGGTCAATGTTGCGGGGTTAGTTTTAAACCAAGTGGGCAGCGATCGTCATTTGGAGTTACTGACAGCGGCACTGGAACCCTTGCATTTGCCAATTCTGGGTGTCCTACGGCGGGAGGATCAGATTCACCTGCCCGATCGCCATTTGGGTTTGGTACCCACGGCGGAGTTGCCCCAATTAGCCGCGGTGCTCGATCGCTTGGCAGTCTTGGGATTACGCTGTTTTGATTGGGAAAAGCTATTACCCTTAGTCGAGAATTCGCGCATGGGACGGTCGATCGATCCGCTTGGTTTGCCAAGTGTTGAGCCGCTTCCCCAACCTATAAAACTGGCGATCGCCCAAGATGCCGCCTTCAGTTTTTACTATGCCGATAACTTAGAATTACTCACAGAATTGGGGGCAGATCTGATTCCCTGGAGTCCACTGCGAGATGGGCAATTGCCAGATTGTCAAGGCTTGTATTTCGGCGGTGGCTTTCCAGAAATGTTTGCAGCGGAGTTGGCAAATAATGCAACGGCACGGCAGGCAGTGGGGCAAGCGATCGCCCAGGGAATGCCCACCTACGCGGAATGCGGGGGACTCATGTATCTCTGTCGATCGATCGTGGACTTTGAAGGGCGGCCCCATGCCATGGTGGGAACCTTGCCGACGGATGCGGTGATGGACAAACGGCTGACCTTGGGCTATCGAGACGCCATTGCCCAAACCAGTAGTTCCCTGATACCAGTGGGGCAACGGTTGCGGGGCCATGAGTTCCATCGCTCGCAGTTGACGGAACGATCGAATCAGCCATTATTCCATTTGCGATCGCTCCAGTCCCATGGGCCAACCCAGGCAGGACAACCAGAAGGCTGGGCAATGGCCAATCTCCATGCGTCCTATTTGCATCTCCACTGGGGGATAACGCCGGAGTTGCCTGGGCGATTTCTTCAGCGCTGTTTATCCCATTCGTCACACCCCCATTGACGGCTCCCGTTTGCCCACTCGCAACGGCCTGACACCATTCGCCTGATGAAACCCAGAGAAAAATGGGGAAAGGCTGCTTCTCTCGATCGACTGCCGCTATCCTAGAAAAGATTGTTATTCAGAGTTCAGAACCGTCCATGGCAGCATCCATTGAGCAACTGAATCAAAGCCTTGCAGAACTCGATAAGCAGGTTGCAGATCTGGGTGAAACCCTCCGTCAAACCTATGGGAGCTATTTGGATGCGTTGCAAAAAAATGCGCGTCAGCAGTTAATTTTGGCGGCCTACCATGTCTGTACAGAAGGGTTTCCAGAGGAATTTTTGCGCTTATCGGTCAGCCAGCGAGAGATGTTACAAAGCGATGTGAGATCGATCGTGCGTCAGGCCGCCGTGCAACTGACCCAATTACCCACCTTAGGCGAAGTTGCAGCACTACCGTCATTCCGAATTCAATCCCTCGAGGAACACTCCGACTTGCTCGAGAATTCCTTCATGGTGGAAGAGCGTGAAATGGACGATGACGACGATGATGACGATGGTGATGATGATAATGGTGATGAAGGCCCCGATCAGGCAGGGGATGCGACCCAAGAATTGGCTGCTTTACTCGCAGAAGTTGCGTCAGTCATGGCTTCCCATCGCCCCCCTAGCCCGATCGATCAATGGCTGAATTGGCAGGAGCATGTAGAACGATCGACCCGACAAACGTTGCGCAAACTGTCTCACCAAATTAATCAGGTATTACAACGGGCCGGATTGATCTCCCCGAATTTACCGGATGCGGTCTTAGAAGCAGCTTCCCGCGCAGAAGGGGCAGAGACGATGGGCAAGCTACCCCATGTAGTACAAATGCTGGTAGAGGGGCCAGGAAGTTCCCCAGAAAAGCCTGAAAAGAGCAGTAAACGTCCTGCCAATTTAATGCATATTGTTGCAGTTCAATTGCGCTTGTCGGAATTAGAATTCAACGATCCAGAAACCATGGTTTGGCGGCGTAAGGTTCGCGAATTGACCCAAAAAATGAAGATGCTAGGTCGAGAATATCGCAAACGGCAACGGCAACGATCGGTGGCTGAAGCCCAAGTCGCTTGGCGATCAACTTGGATTAACGATTAGTGAACATCAATTATCATTCAAAAATGGTGTAGATAAACCCTATGAGCATCGGAAACCGCATTAAAGTTGCTGTCGTTGGAGATGTACATGACCAGTGGGATGAGGCTGACCACACTGCGCTTAAGGGCTTGGGCGTAGATTTGGTGTTGTTCGTCGGAGACTTTGGTAACGAAGCGGTGGAGGTGGTGCAAAAAGTTGCATCCCTAGATTTACCCAAGGCGGTTAATTTGGGAAATCACGATGCTTGGTATTCAGCTAGTTCCTGGGGCCGATCGCGCTGTCCCTACGATCGCCATGCAGAGGATCGGGTACAGATGCAGATTGATCTACTAGGTGATGCCTTTGTGGGTTATGGCAAGTTGGATTTTCCCGATTGGGGCATTAGTGTGGTCGGCGTGCGTCCCTTCAGTTGGGGGGGGGTAAAGTGGAAACACCGCAAGTTTTATCGCAGACGGTTCGATGTGCGGAATTTTGAGGAGTCGATCGATCGGATTTTGCAGGTAGTGGAGCAGACGACCTGCGATCATTTGATTTTTGTCGGTCACAATGGGCCTGCGGGCATGGGCGATCAGCCCGAGGATCCCTGCGGAAAGGACTGGTATCCAGCTGGGGGAGACTACGGGGATATGGATTTTGAAATGGCGCTGTCAAAGACACCAACGCTAGGGAAACAGGTATCGCTCGTGACCTTTGGGCATATGCACCACAGTTTGCGGATTGCCCCCGATCGAACCCGCCGGACAATTCATGTCCAGGATCAAGCCGTGTACTTGAATGCAGCCTGTGCCCCTAGAATTCAGCCAACAGCCCAGGGAATGCTACGAAATTTCTCTTTAGTCACGATCGAAGCAGGCATCGTGCAGCACTGTCAATTGGTTTGGGTCACGGCAGAGGGGACGATCGTGGAATCAAAGGAATTATATAAAATCACGGAGAAAAAATGCTAAAACCCATGCATTTGCCACGCATGGGTTATGAAGAATTAATAACCAAGGCTGAAAGCTGAATCAACTAAAAACTAATAGCAAGTTGTAATCCTTGGAGCCGATCGCAGGGTGGAACAGGATTGGGAGCACAGGTAACCGCAGCGCAATAGCCAGCATAGGCACAGCGGCTGCATTGGGATCCAGGTTGGGGCTGCCAAGTGCGATCGTGGCACAATTCCATTGCAAGGTCAGAAATAATTTTTCTAACTTTGCGTTTATGGCGTTGGGTGGCTTTGTACTGAACCTTTTCCCCAGTTCGCAGAAACAGTAGACTGAGGTATTTCAGACTTTGCTGATAGGTTTGCTCCAGAGCCAAGTAATACAGCCCAATTTGCAAATCAACTTCTTCAGAATCAGGTAATTTGACCTCTCGAGCCGATTTGTAATCAATTAACTCCAGCCCGTCGGCCAGGTAATCGATGCGATCGTATCGCCCAGAAATTGTAAACTCAACATTTTCAACCTGGAGCTTGGCTTGGATTTTACCTTCCACAGCCAACGGTTGATTGAGCGACATTTGGTTGGCCACAAAAGTTTGATAATAGCGTTCAAGAATCCCGCGTCCCTCGAGAATTTGACCATTGGTCAAGCCCATGGAAAACTGATCCCAAGCAGCGCTAAACCAGCCCCAATCAGGAATACGATCGCTGAAATGCCAATCACGGTAACACTGGGCTAGTGCTTGGTGCAACGCTGTCCCCAACGCCGCTGATCCATAGCATTCATTAGAACTAACGCGCCGTTCATAACGTAAGTAGTAGGCATAGGGACAACGTTTATATGCCTTCAACTTCGTAGCAGAGATGTGGTAGGTCATAACTGCTCAAAGCAATCGCAAAGGTGAACAAGACAAGATAGAAATTAGATCCGGTAGAGCAAAACTGATAGTTGGAAAGAATGGGGACTGCAAAGGTGTAAAGCAATAAACAAGCCTAGGAAGCTGGAAATCAAACGTTCTAGTTCTCAGGTTTAATCGATGCTAGTCCCATTCTTTCCCAAATTATGCAAGGACGACAGATTTAGGCGGTAACAAAACCATATGGATGACAAAGGAACAAGTGAGAACCTCAAAATTACCAAGGTCAGCAAAACCTAACTAACAAAACCTAACTAACAAAACCTAAGAGCGGTAGGGAAGCGACTTTTTTGGAAGACCCGATCGAATCATCTTGGAAAATCAGTTTATGAAGCAGCATCGGCAGGACGACGAAAAATAGAATCTAAGTAAATACGCGCAGCTTGCCGATCGCTACCTTGTTCAGGAGAACGATTTTGTAAGAGAAATAGGGAAATTGCAGCGGAAAACACACGATCCTGATCCCAATCGGGACGATTGTCGAGAAAGTTGATCAAGGAACCGTGCAATGTTTCAGGAATTTCGACCAGAAGGCTGATGGGCGTATCCATGGGCAATTCTCTCTCTGAAAAAAATCAATGCAAAAGCATACCCCGTTCACCACACACTTGCTTCCGTTTCCAGTGACTGGATCCGTTCTTAGGTATGGGTTTGAGGGCTTTGCTTTGGTCGCTATATTCTGCGCGATCGCCCCTAGAAGATCAACATTGACGATCGTGAAATTTTGATCAGTCTGAGGGGATGACGAAACGAAGAAATGCGGGTTTCAGGCATTTTTCTGTTGCAAAACTTCATCTAAAAACCACTTTTCCACAAACTGTTGAAGCAGTTAGCAGCTTTTCCACAAAGGGACGAAGATGGTAGACAAACCGGGACTTTTCTGGGGAAAACCTGTGGAAAGTTGTGAATAACGTGTGGAGAACAGTGGGGAAACCTGTGGATTGACCGGGGAGAATCGTAGGTTTTCCACAGGCAACGTAAAGAATTGTAAATCTATTTTAAGGTTAGGATTTGTTGAAAAACGCGCGCGATCGCGGTATGATGCCGATCCCCAAAGTCCTTGCCACACAAGGAATCTAGCCCTCTATGCACTTTTTAGCGCCCCGTGATCTACGAATCTGTTTTTTAGGAGAATCCTTTATTAATGGCACTGGGGATCCGGCTTGTCTGGGGTGGACGGGGCGGATCTGTGCCATGGCCCAGCAAAGTGAACACAATTTGACCAACAATAATTTGACCTATTACAATTTGGGGATTCGACGGGAAACCAGTGCGGAACTCTTACAACGGTGGCAGTCAGAGGTGCGGTTGCGATTGCCTGAGGGCTGTGACGGTCGATTAGTGTTTTCTTTTGGCACGAATGATACGGCTTGGGACAAGGGGAAAACCCGCGTAGCCCTAGCGGATTCAGTCAGGTATGCCCGATCGATCCTGACCGAGGCAAAGCAGCAATATCCGGTGTTGATGGTGAGTCCACCCCCAATCTCGGATCAGGAACATAACGATCGGACTTGGGCATTCATTGGGCAATTGCAACCCCTATGCCAAAGTCTTGCCATTCCTTTTCTAGATGTCTTTACGCCGCTGCAACAATACAATCCCTGGCTAGAGGAAGTGCGAGCCTTTGACGGCGCTCATCCTCGGGCACAGGGTTATGCTTATTGGGCGCAGTTGGTGGCGAATTGGCCAGATTGGCAGAGTTGGTGGGGTGAGGTGTAAGGTGTCAATAGAGAGGCGTCAGCGATCGTGATTTGGCTACAAAAAAAGCCGCTTGACCGATCGGCTTGATTGACTATCTGCCTCCTGGAAAACGGCGGGTCTGCAGTTTTACTTTTAAAGATTAAGTTAGCGATTAAGCAATTTCCCGAACGATCGGTTGCTCGTTTTGGAGTTCACCCACCAGAATGACATCAGCAACATTGACAAAGAGACCATTTTCTAACACACCGGGAATATTGTTGAGGGTTTTCTCAAGTTCGCCGGGATTGTCAATGCGATCGAATTTGACATCAATCACCAAATTGCCTTGGTCAGTGACGACGGGCCCAGCTTTCTTAACACCCATCCGCAGTTGGGGGTGGCCACCGAGTTTTTCGATCGCGCGGGTGACCGGAGCAACGGCCATGGGCAATACTTCCACGGGCAATAGGAAAGTGGAACCCAAGTGATCAACTAATTTGGTGCTGTCTACAACAACGATAAATTGGTTGGCAAGGGAATCAACGATTTTTTCTTGGGTGTGGGCTGCACCGCCACCTTTGATAAGGTTTTTGTTGGGATCCACTTCATCGGCTCCATCGATCGCGATGTCAACGTGATCCACTTCATCTAATCCCACAAGGGGAATCCCAAATTTCCGGGCTAGGACGATCGCTTGGAAAGATGTGGGAATGCCTTTGATATCCGTGAGGCTGCCGGACTGTAACCGTTCACCGATCGCTTGAATCGCAAAGGCAGTAGTAGAACCCGTGCCTAAGCCAACAATCATGCCAGACTGGACACGATCGGCGGCGGCATACCCCACCTGTTTTTTCATTAAATCCTGAGCGTTCATAGAAACCTCCCTTCTCAATTTTCTGCCTCCGTCAGTCTACTACGCAGGCGAAATTCAGGGAATGGGTTCGATCGAAGAGTCTGCCAGGAGAACTGAAGACTCATCACGCAATAGGTCTCAGAACTGTTCTCAGAGGAGCTAGACTCACTTGGTCTAAACTAGCTTCGATCGCTTGATTTTAGACCTATTTCAAGGCTGAGGGCTTCGTGTTGAATAATATTGAGTATTTCAGTTCTTTCTAGTGATAATTTCAATGTTATTTTAAATGTTAATTTCAATATTAATAAATATGGAATGAGTCAAGATTGACCTCTATTATCTAACTTGCAAATTGAGCTTGCAAATTGAGAAATTCATCTTCATAATTTTAATCGCTCATATGGACTGCCAGTTGACCGCCAGCAACTTTAGGCCCCTAAAATCCTGGAATACTGGCTATAGCCTGAAGATCTAGTTGGGAAATCTACCCGTTCCTGCGCTTGACGGATTTTACTGGCAGACCTTATGGAAGCCATGGATCCTAAATAGAATTAGGTCGGATCCTCGCTTCTTCATCGGAGATGATACAGAATTCGGACTTGCAATCTTGCACTCGGCATCTTGCGATGCGGGTACCAGCACGATCGTGGTGTCATCATGGATTTCAAGCACGAATTTCAATCATTGCTTCATAGGAATTTGACCAACCAAATTGGCTGAGATCGGGTTTAATCTTGTGTGGAGAGGCTGGAGGAGTGGAGACTGTGAAGGGCGTCAAGCTATGGGCGATCAAGCTATGGATGATCAAGCTATGGGCGATCGTGGGACTGGGCGGGCTAGTTGGAGGGCCAAGCCGCAGTTGGGCCGGAGAATTCCCCTGTCCGACGGGAGAAATCAGTTGCTCGGGATCGAGCACGGTGATCCCTCCGGGCTCGATCGAGTCTCCAACGATGGTTCAGAATCCAGCCCTAGGGGCAGAGAATATTGCAGAGAGTATTGCAGAGAACATTGTTGAACCCGGTGGAGTTGATAATCCAGTAGTGGATCCTGCACTCTCTCAGTTACCTTTAGTCTCTGAACTGTCGGATATTCAGCCTTCCGACTGGGCCTACAAAGCAGTCAAGACCTTGGTGGAGCGCTACGGCATTGTGGTGGGCTACCCGGATGGCACCTTTCGGGGAAATCGACCCATTAACCGCTACGAATTCGCCGCGATCTTGAGTCAATTGCGCGATCGCATTGAGCAATTTATTGAGGAGTCCCAAAATGAAGGAGCGCTAGGGGACTTAGTGACGGTCAAAAACCTACAACGGGTTTATCAGGAGGCGGCTGAGGAATTAAAAAATCGGCTGACCAACCAGATCGAGCCATCGACACTGAATTTAGAGGCACGGCAGTTTTCCACCACGACGAAGTTGGGAATCCGCAGTGACCAAATTTTGACCAATGGGACTCGAGCCAAGGCCACGATCGTCTCCCGGACTCGGCTGAATCTAAATACCAGCTTTGTGGGCAACGATCTGCTAGTCACCCAATTGGAAATGGGCAACCAAGGGCAGGACGCGATCACGGAAAATCAAGCTCAGAAGGGCGGATTACTGTCCACACTCGGCATCTTAGCGGATGGCGGGGGCTTAGATCCGGTCACCAGTGAAACCCAAGTGCGGCTGCGGAAGTTGTATTACAGTTTTCAGCCGATGGAGAATTTAACGATCGCCGTAGGAACCGCCCTTCCTCCTAGTGCATTCATAGATCAAAATACCTTTGCCAATAACTCGGGGCAGAATTTCATTTCCAGCTTTTTCAGTAACAATCCCCTAATTGTCCAAAATGAACTCGATCGCTTTGGAGGCGCAGGGGCCGCAGTCAGTTGGCAGTTGCAGGATGCATTAACGCTGCGGGGATTATTTGTGGGAGCAGATGCGAATGATCCGGAAAAGGGTTTATTTCACGATCGCTATCAAGGTACGATCGAAGCAGAATATCGTTTCGAGCAACCTATTGCCCTACGCTTACAGTACACAAATAGTAATGTTAACGGTAGTGTAATCAATGTCTTTGGTATTAATGCTGAATGGGCTGTCAGTCGCCAATTTGGAGTATTCGGACGGTTTGGGGTGGGAAGTTATCGAGGCTTCAACCAAGTTGTCGGAGAAGATTTGGATTTGAATCCTAAGACTTGGGCGATCGGAGGCATTTTACGCAATTTTGTGATTCCAGGTTCGAAGGCGGGTTTAGCGATCGGACAGCCGTTTATTACAAAAGATCTGGGCAATGCGACCCAAACAAATGTGGAGGCTTATTTTGGGTTACTCCTCAACGACTACATCAACATCAGTCCGTCGGTGATGGTCTTGACCAATCCGGATAACCGTAAGGGTGCAACCATTTGGCAATGGTCGTTGCGGATGACATTCGAATTCTGAGCCATGCTTTTGAGCCATTCTCAGGGGTGGGATGGTCGCCCTGAGCACTCCACCTGAGAATCCACTGGATCTTCCATCCTGAGCGGTCACCGCAGAAAAGGGCGATCGCTGCCATGAACTCCCGTAAAGAATAGACGTGTTGGGAAATAATGGATAATGTGAAGCAGTAGCCCAGAGCCTTCTCATGCTGAATCT